>NZ_JADKPQ010000017.1:0-135026 GCF_015350725.1 Flavobacterium sp. CSZ | reverse complement strand
TATGCGCGCCAAAGAAGATTTTGAAGCCAATGGAGGTAAAGAGTTTTTAGCAATCCCATGTTTGAATGACGATGACGAATGGTGTGAAACAGTTGGGAACTGGATTAATGATTGGGCGGCTAAATAGAAAATAGAATAAAGAGTAAAGAAAAAAGACTTTATAATGGAATACTATAACTACTTAAAATCATTACATCTTATTTTTGTAATCACCTGGTTTGCCGGATTGTTTTATATTGTGCGTTTATTTGTGTACCAAATCGAAGCCAATGAAAAACCTTCGCCTGAAAAGGAAATTTTACAAGCGCAATACAAAATAATGACCTACCGGTTGTGGTACATTATTACGTGGCCATCAGCAATTTTGGCTAGTATTTTTGCTTTTTGGATGTTGTTTTTTACAGAATTAGGACAAGCCTGGCTTAAAATGCCGTGGATGCATGTAAAGCTGGCTTTCGTGTTCTTATTGTATTTGTATCATTTAAAATGCCATCAAATTTTCAAGCAATTGCAAAACGATGAGGTAAAATATTCCAACAATTTTATGCGCTTATGGAATGAAGGCGCCACGATTATACTTTTTGCGGTGGTTTTTTTAGTAATTTTAAAAAGTGCCATCAACTGGATTTTCGGCGTTATAGGAATCATTGTATTCTCGGTTTTAATAATGCTTGGTTTCCGATTTTATAAAAGAATTAGAGAAAAAAAATAGTTTTCAGTCTCAGTTTTCAGTTATGCTGAGACTGAGACTGAATACTGAGACTGAATACTAAAAATATATGCTAAACAACTTCAAAATGTCGATGCTTTCATTGCGTGTCAGGATTTTCCTTTCGATGATTGTATTGATTGTTGTGGCATCATTTTTATTAGCTTCCATTTCGATTATTCAGTTTAAAAACGAAGCCAAAGAATACCATCAGGAACGCCTCGAACGTAAAGAAAATGCGGTAAAAGAACATATCAATTATGTTTTATCGACGACAACTTATCCTTTAAAAACCGGAAATCTGGATCTTATTTTTAAAGATAAAATCCACGAACTGGCCCAGATTCACAAAATCGAAATCAATATTTACAGCCTTGACGGGAAATTACTAAAATCATCAAAAGAATCTTTTGCGGTTGATAAAGTAGCACCGCCAATTCCGGAATACATCCTGAAATTAGTGCGCTCCTCAATCGAAAAGAGATTTGTAGATATTAAAACTATAGATGGAGTTAAAAACCGATCCTCCTACAGTTTAATCAAAGACGAAAAATTCAAACCACTTGGAATTTTAAATCTTCCTTATTTAGAAGACGACGGTTATTATGATAACGAATTGAATACCTTTCTGATTCGTTTAAGTCAGGTCTATTCGTTTATGTTGGTGGTAGCTTTTGCTTTGGCGTATTTCCTTTCAACTTATATTACAAAATCACTAAAAACCATTTCAGATCGTTTAGAAGAAACCAATTTAGATCAGAAAAACGAAAAGATCGTATTAGAAGCCAATAGCAAAGAAGTAAACTTCCTGATAAAGGCTTATAATGGAATGGTCGATAAACTTGAAACCAGTGCCATAAAACTAGCCCAAAGCGAACGTGAAGAAGCCTGGCGCGAAATGGCAAAACAGGTGGCGCACGAAATTAAAAATCCGCTTACACCAATGCGCTTGACGGTGCAGAGTTTTCAACGGAAGTTTGATCCAACAGCGCCTGACGTAAAGCAAAAACTAAACGATTATTCCGAAACTTTAATTCAGCAAATCGATACGATGACAGCGGTAGCTTCGGCATTTTCGAATTTTGCCTCAATGCCCGCACAGCAAAACGAAACCTTAAATGTGGTTGAAGTGGTCGAATTAGCATTAGATATCTTCAATGAGGATTATATTGTGTTTGAAAGCGAAGAAGAGGAAATCATCTCAAAAATGGATCGTACACAGTTGATCCGTGTGATTACCAATCTCGTTAAAAACGCAACTCAGGCCATTCCGGAAAGTCAGTTTCATAAATCTATTGTGGTTACGGTAAAACGTAGAGATAATAATGTAGAAATTGCCGTAAAAGACAACGGAATAGGAATCCAGAAACAAGATACAGGCCGAATTTTCGAACCAAAGTTTACCACTAAAACCAGCGGAATGGGACTTGGTCTCGGAATTATAAAAAACATCATAGAAAATTACAAAGGAACAATTACCTTTGAATCAACATACGGAAAAGGAACCACTTTTAGGGTTTCTTTGCCCATTACAAACTCATAAACTAACCGTCATGAACTACGAAAATCTTTTAATCTCGATTGAAGACAAAATTGCGACCGTAACCATTAATCGACCTACAAAGTTAAATGCTTTAAACAAAGCGACTATCAGTGACTTGAGTAAAGCCATTAAATTATTAGGTAAAAACGATGATGTCCGAGTAATTATACTAACAGGATTTGGCGAAAAAGCATTCGTTGCCGGAGCCGATATCTCAGAATTTGCCAATTATACCATTATTGAAGGCGCGCAATTAGCCGCCGAAGGACAAGAATCATTATTTGACTATATCGAAAACCTAAAGAAACCCGTAATTGCTGCCGTAAACGGTTTTGCTCTTGGTGGAGGATTAGAATTAGCAATGGCATGTCATTTTAGAGTAGCTTCAGATAATGCCAAAATGGGATTGCCGGAAGTAACTTTAGGATTAATTCCAGGTTACGGCGGAACACAGCGTTTGCCACAATTAGTAGGTAAAGGACGCGCAATGGAAATGATCATGACCGCAGCCATGATTTCTGCCGAAGAAGCTAAACAATACGGTTTGGTAAATCACGTAGTGCCGCAAGTCGAGTTGTTGGATTTTACCAAAGTAATTGCCCAAAAAATCATTAAAAACGCTCCTTTTGCCATTAGCAAAGCGATAAAAGCAATCAATGCCAATTATAAAGACGGTAAAGACGGTTTCGAAACCGAAATAAAATCATTCGGAAAATGCTTCGGAACTCAGGATTTTAAAGAAGGAACAACGGCATTCTTAGAAAAACGTAAAGCTGAATTTACAGGGAAGTAAAGTTTTATAGCACAGAGTTGCACAAAGTATTTACGCAAAGCTACACAGAGCTTTGCCTTAAATTTTCTTTGTGAATCTCTGTGAAATCTTTGTGCAACTCTGTGGTAAAATTACACAACGGTAAAAGACTACTTTTGCGGTTAAATAACTCAATACAAATATCCATGTCCTACATACCAATATTTGCCCTTTTTTGCGAACGCGTCAAAGAAAGCATCAAAGCCGGAACTTTTGCCAAACTAACTCTGGCAAAAACCATCGGTGATACCGAGATCAAAAACATCTATTTCCGTTTGGCGATAAACGAAGATAATACCTATTCAATAGCATTAACAACCCGTTATAAAACTGAAGAAATCGAAAGTACACATACTTTAGATGAAGCTTTATTGGTTTTGGGAACCTACATCAAAAATCCGTTTTTGACAGCGCTTTTATTTACAACAGATAATGATGTGACGTTTAAAGTAAACAAAAAGAACGCAGGAAGCATTATCGAGCAAGAGCCAACATTCAAGAATGCGTCTCCGGTAATGTTAGAAATGATCGAGAAGGGAATTGTTTAAAATTTAAAACTTTGTGGTCAACGGATTAAAATCCGTTGCTACAAAATGGTTCGTTGCTCCGGAACTTTATAAAAACTTCGTGAACCTTCGTGCAATTCTCCGCGAAATAACCCTTTTAAACTAGCTTCACAAATAAATTAGAAGCAATTTTATTCGATATAGACAATTCGCGACCATCAATCTTAATCTTAACAGATAAATCAAAAGATTCTTTAGATAAAAGTTCAATTTGAGAACCCAAAGCAATTCCTTGCTTGTCCAGATATTGTAAAAATTCAGAAGAAGTATCTTTTACGCCCACGCAAACTCCGGTTTGGTTTTCTGTTAATTCAGAAAGTAAATGTTTCTCGATCTTAACAATTCTTCCATTCGCATCCGGAATCGGGTCACCATGCGGATCTTCAGTAGGATTTCCCAGAAAATCATCCAGACGATTAATCAATTGTTCGGATTTAATGTGTTCCAGTTGTTCTGCAATATCATGAACCTCATCCCAGGAAAAATTCAGTTTTTCAACCAAAAACACTTCCCAAAGGCGATGTTTTCTCACGATCATTTTAGCCGCTAATTTTCCGTTTTCCGTCAAAGAAACACCCTGGTATTTTTTATAATTTACCAAATCCTTTTCAGAAAGCTTTTTAAGCATATCCGTAACCGATGAAGCTTTAGTCTCCATCATTTCCGCAATAGCGTTCGTGCTTACTTCTGAATCATTAGAAGTAGTAAGATGATATATCGATTTTAGATAATTTTCTTCTGAGAAAGTCATTTTTTTTATTTTTTGAGGGGGCAAAGGTTCAGAGGCTCAAAGGTTTTAAATCTTTGTGTCTTTGTCGTTCTGTCACTTTGAGCCTATCTTTTAACAATCAACAAAGGTATTGAAATTTTATGTCTCAATTTGTCTACTGTTGTACCAAATAAAATATCTTTTAATCCAGTGTGGCCGTGGGTTCCCATTACTAAAATATCAAAACTTCCTGCATTAATAATCTTCGGAATCACGGTGTTAGGTTTTCCGAAACCAAGTTCTGTTTCGATCCTGAAGCCCTTCTGCGAAAGCATCTCTTTATATTCTAATAATAATTTTTCGTCTATAGTTGTTTCGTGATCGTCAACATGACCGCCGTACATTAAAGCACCAACGGTTTCTACAATATGAATTAAGGTGTATTGCGCATCGATTCCGCCCAGTTCAAAGGCATTGTTAAGTGCAGCTTCATCGGCTTTGGAAAAGTCTACAGAAATCGCTATATTTTTCTTGCCGTAACTTTCTTTTGGCGTATAAACTAATTTTAAATGATGAGGTGAATGATTCTCGATATTCGATTTTGCTTTTGCAATAAACGGTTTTGCAATAATATACAATAGCAAAGCAAGGAATGCAAAGGCAAGCGGAACAACCGTTAACCATAGAATTACGGGATAATCTGAGTTTTCAAGCCATGAAGTAATTTCGTCGTAAACTAATTTTGCATTTAGCGAAACAATAATCAAAGCAATAATCCAGGCGGCAATTTGAGTGGTTCTTGAAATATGAAAACCTTTCATTTTAGATTTATCACTCACAAAATGAATCAGCGGGATAATTGCAAACCCTAATTGCAAACTTAAAATCACCTGACTCAAAATCAGTAATTTTCCGGTTACACTGTCTCCGTAAATTAAGATCACAACAACGGCAGGGACAATGGCAATCAAACGTGTTATAATGCGTCTTACCCAAGGCTGAATCCTTAAATTCAAATATCCTTCCATTACGATTTGTCCGGCCAAAGTTCCCGTTACGGTTGAGCTTTGTCCCGCGGCGATCAAAGCAACGGCAAATAAAATAGGAGCCCATTTAGTTCCTAACAAAGGTTCGAGAAACTGATGTGCATCCTGAATCTCGGCAACTTCAAACATTCCGTTTTTGTAAAATGTGGCTGCAGCCAAAATTAAAATCGCAGCATTGACAAAGAAGGCAAGGTTTAAAGCGATTGTAGAATCGATAAGATTATATTTCAAAGCCTGTTTGATTCCTGCAGGAGTTCGGTCGAATTTACGGGTTTGAACTAAAGAAGAATGTAAATATAAGTTGTGAGGCATTACCGTTGCTCCAATAATTCCGATAGCGATATACAAAGCAGCTGAATTAGGCATTGACGGAATAAGTCCGTAAAAAACTTTGTCCAGTTCCGGTTCGGCAAAAATCATTTCGAAAATGAAAGAGAAACCAATGATGGCAACTAGTACAATAATAAAGGCCTCCATTTTTCGGATTCCTTTATTGATTAAGAATAGTAATAAAAAAGTATCTAAAACCGTGATCAAAACACCTTCTATGAGCGGAATATCAAAAAGAAGGTTGATACCAATCGCCATTCCTAATACTTCGGCAAGATCACAAGCCGCAATGGCAATTTCGGCCAGAAAGTATAAAATATAGTTGATGAATTTCGAATATGTTTCTCTTGAAGCCTGTGCTAAATCGCGTTGCGTAACGATTCCGAGTCGGGCACTTAAGCTTTGAAGCAACAAAGCCATTAAGTTACTCATTAACAAAACCCAAAGTAGGGAATACCCAAATTGACTACCGCCGGCAATATCTGTTGCCCAGTTTCCCGGATCCATGTATCCTACACTTACTAAATATGCCGGGCCTAAAAAGGCTAATATTTTTCTGAAACCTGTTTTTTTATGCTGTGTTGCGACCGATTGGTGAACTTCTTCTAAAGATTTACCCATTGTAAAAATGTTGTTTGAACAAATATATACAAAAATTATATTCGTGCAACAAAATTTTTAGGCTAGTCTAAATCTTAAATGTTAGAATTTAAGCAATTCGGACATAATCCTGACAATGTAAAGTTTATATCATTGACTTTGTAATTGTGCGGAATAATATAACTCGGCTTTACATTTTCAAGACAAGTTATTTCCAGACATTTTTCACAGCTAAAATGAGCATGGTTATGAATGTGTACGCGTTGGGCATGATGATGACATTTTGCATATTTAACCGTTCCGTCAAGATTTACAATTTTGTGTATAATATCGTCATTTACCAATCGCTCTAAAATTCTATAAATCGTAACGCGATCGCATAAATCTCCGGTTTGTTTTTGAATTTCGGCATGAGACAGCGCAGTTTTAGATTTACCAAAAATCTCTAAAACGGCCGTCTTTGCTGCTGTATTTCTTGTTGTTTTCATTTTTATGAAATTAAAAATATTATCGCAACAATGTTGCAATTAAAATAAATTGATATATTTGCAACAAAATTGCATTAAGCAAATGTACTGAAAATGAAGAAATCCACCACACCTTTTTACGATATTTTAGGAATTTCAAGTGCAACCATTTGTTTGGTTCATTGCCTGGTTTTTCCGCTCTTAACGATTTTGCCTTTAGGCATCAGTCATAATCCAGTTATAGATTTGATTTTTGCGACACTGGGATTATTTGCAATTATCAAAATTATAAATAAATCCAGTCTTTTAATCTCTTCAATACTTATTATTTCTATGGCGCTAATCTGGATCAGTGTTCTGGCGGAGCTTTTTCTGGATATTCATCTCGATCTGATTTTTATTGGAGGTGTCGGAATGATCATCGGCCATCTATTAAATTATAAAATGCATAAAAATAACAATCATTAAATCACAACTATGATAGAAAATAATACATATGATGTTATCATTATCGGTGGTAGTTATAGCGGACTTTCGGCTGCAATGAGTTTGGGCCGTTCTTTGCGAGACGTTTTAGTTATCGACAGTGGCTTTCCTTGCAACAGACAAACGCCACATTCGCACAATTTCATCACACATGATGGTGAAAAACCCGCTGTAATTTCGGTGAAAGCCAAAACCCAGGTAGACTTTTACGATACGGTAAAATTCTATAACGGACTTGCAATCAACGCAATTAAAACAGAATCTGGATTTGAAATCGAAACTCAGTCCGGAAAAATCTTTACTTCTAAAAAAGTATTGTTCGCAACAGGTGTAAAAGATTTACTGCCACAGATTCCTGGTTTTTATGAATGCTGGGGGATTTCGGTTTTGCATTGTCCGTATTGTCACGGTTATGAAGTGAAAAAAGAGAAAACTGCAATCGTCGCTAATGGTGATATGGGTTTTGAATTTTCTAAAATGATTTCGAACTGGACCAAAGACTTATGGTTATTAACGAACGGAAAATCAACTCTAACAAAACAGCAAACTCAATTGTTGCAGCAACATAACGTCAAAATTATCGAGGATGAAATCGAGTCTTTGGAACATCAAAACGGAAATGTTCAGCAGATTATCTTTAAAAATCAATCTAAAATAGAGATCAAAGCCATTTATTACAAAGCTCCTTTTGAACAGCATTGTCCTTTGCCGGAAGCTTTAGGCTGCGAATTGACTGAAAATGGTTTATTGAAAGTAGATGCTTTTCAGAAAACGACCATTCAGGGCGTTTTTGCGAGTGGCGATTGTCATATTCAGGCAAGATCTGTTGCGTTGGCGGTTTCTTCTGGATCTTTTGCAGGAGCAATGATCAATAAAGAAATTATCGATGAAGAATTTGTTTAGCTCTTTGAAGGATATATAGTTACGTGAGTCAAAGATTGAAATGTGCCTTTAGGTACTAAATATTGGTAGTTATTAGTTCGAGATTTGTTTGGCGTGCCGTAGGTACACAACAACTATCGTTTTGTTGCGTACCTACGGCACGCTTTAATTTATTCCAATTCATATTTCTACCAATATTTAGTGCCTAAAGGCACAAAAAAGATGTTCCATTTTTTATTGGTTTACACCGTTTGGTTATGTTTTATAATGGGATCTATAAAATTCTGTTTGTATAGCGCCTAGCTTCACCTAGGGGAATAAAGATTTGAATTGAAAAAAGGCTTTAGCCAAATTGTATAGATTTGGTTAAAGTCTTTTTTCGGTTCTGTTTATATTTCATGATGTTTTCCTTAAACACATAGAAACATAGTTGTAGCGCTTAAAAAAGGCGTTTCACTTTTGTATCAATTCGCATATTCGGGCTATGTTTTAGAAAAAGAGCTTTCTTTTTATTTCCTTAAAAAAGAAACTTTAAAACCTTTGTTTCTATGTGTTGAAAACAATGCCAAAGTATTGAATTAAAACACATTTAAAAGTTTTTTGCTTTAGAAACATTATTTATCAAATTTAATTTTTAGTTTTGTCTAAATTTAATTTTATAACAATGAAAAAACTATTTTTGGTATTGCTTTTATTTGGTTTGCAGATTTCGTTCGCACAGCAAACTTCTACTATTTCTGGATTTATCTCCGGCGAAGGCCATAAATTACAGTTGGTGAATGTTCAGTTAACAGGAACAAAACACAAAACAGTTACAGATAGTTTAGGGTATTATAAATTAGAAAATGTTGCCATTGGAAATTATACTATTCAGATTTCTCAAGTAGGTTTTCAGACTGTGAAGAAGAAAATAGAAGTTATCAAAGATTCCATTCAATCTTATGATTTTGAATTAACCGATAACGAAAATCAACTGAACGAAGTGGTGGTTTCGGGAACCTTAAAAGCCGTGAAACGATTAGAAAGTGCTGTGCCGGTTGAGGTTTATTCACCGGTTTTTTTCAAGAAGAATCCAACTCCAAGTATTTACGAAGCACTTCAAAACATCAATGGCGTTCGGCCACAGCTTAATTGCGGTGTTTGTAACACGGGCGATATTCATATTAACGGACTAGAAGGTCCATATACTTTGGTTCTAATTGACGGAATGCCAATTGTGAGCAGTCTTTCGACAGTTTATGGTTTATCCGGAATTCCGAATTCTTTGGTCGAAAGAATTGAAATTGTAAAAGGTCCTGCTTCTTCCTTATACGGAAGTGAAGCTGTGGGTGGTTTAATCAACATTATTACTAAAAATCCAACGAACGCGCCTTTGTTTTCTGCAGATGTTTTCACGACTTCGTATTTAGAAACCAATGTCGATTTGGGAATGAAATTCAATCCAACCAAAAAATCAACGACACTTTTAGGAATCAATTACTTCGATTACAATCAGATTGTCGATAAAGACAAAGACGGTTTTACGGATGTGACACTTTCGCAAAGAATTTCGGTTTTTAATAAGTGGAACTTTCAAAGAGAAAATAACCGTTTGTTTTCGATCGCAGCCCGCGGAATGTACGAAGATCGCTGGGGTGGAGACGTGCGTTGGGAAAAGAAATACCGCGGTGGTGATGAAATTTACGGAGAAAGTATTTATACCAAAAGGGGAGAGTTGATAGGAAGTTACCAATTGCCATTCGAAGAAAAATTGATGCTTTCATTCTCCGGAAATGTGCATTACCAAGACAGCCGCTACGGCACAACATCTTATATCGCCAATCAGAAAATAGGTTTTCTGCAACTAACCTGGGATAAAAAGATAGGCCGAAATGATTTTCTCGCCGGAATTGCTACCCGATATTCGTATTACGATGATAATACAACCGCCACAAAAGAAGCTGAAAGTACGTGGTTGCCGGGAATTTTTGTTCAGGATGAAATTACACTTTCTCCAAAAAGCCAGGTTTTGTTAGGAATGCGTTACGATTACAACTCGATTCACGGTTCGATTTATACACCCAGAGTGGCATATCGATGGAAAGCGAATGAAAATACCATTTTCCGTTTGAATGCCGGAACCGGATTTCGCGTTGTAAATTTATTTACCGAAGATCATGCAGCACTTACCGGATCCAGAGATGTGGTGATAAAAAGTGATTTGAAACCGGAAAGATCTGTAAATGCAAACCTGAATTATATTCAGAAAATAAACTTTGCAAACGGGACTTTTATTGGGATTGAAACAACGGCCTTTTATACTCGTTTCAGCAATAAAATCATATCTGATTACGAAACTGATCCTAATAAAATTATTTATGATAACATTAATGGATATGCAATAAGCCAGGGAATCAGCACCAATGTTGATTTGAATTTTACAAACGGATTAAAGTTTATTCTTGGTGCAACGGTTTTAGATAATAAAAATGTTCAGGACGGAATTTCGGAAAGACCTTTTTTAACCGAGAATTTCACCGCAACCTGGAGTGTTTCATACAAAATAGAACCTTGGAATTTGTTACTGGATTATACCGGAAATGTGTACAGCCCGATGAAGTTGCCTTTGTTGAGCGATTTAGATCCTAGAGATCCAAACTCGCCTTGGTATAGTATTCAGAATATTCAGTTTACTTTTACTTGCTGGAAGAATTTTGAGCTATATGGCGGAGTAAAAAACCTTTTGAACTTTACACCAAAACGAAATAATCCATTTTTGATTTCGAGAACCAATGATCCTTTCGATAAAAATGTGCAATACGATGCGGCCGGAAAAGTTCTGGTTACGCCGGATAATCCTTACGGTTTGACTTTTGATACCACTTATGTTTACGGACAAAACCAAACAATTCGAGGTTTTTTTGGATTGAGATATACTTTGAAATAAGTTATTAATGCCACAGATTGAAAGGATTAAAATGATTTATTTGACTTACTTAAATGGCACACGGATGAGACAGATTAAACAGGTTTTAGCTGATTTTTTGTTTGGTAGAAAGAAAACAACTAAAATAGTTTTGCCAGGAATTGAATTAGTGGAAATTAGTGCAATTCGTGGCAAACTTTCTCCTAAGTATTAAAGAAAAAATCCTTTTTAATCCTTTCAATCTGTGGCAAAAAACAAAACAAATGAAAAAGCTATTTCTAATCATCTTTTTAGCATTTACTTCAACAGGATTCTGTCAACTTAAAAGCAGATCTTTTGAGGAAGTAGACAGTTTGCAGCACATTGAAAACAAGAAAATAATCGTTTTTATTCATACTGATTGGTGTCAGTTTTGTCAAAGAATGAAAAATACGACATTTAAAAATCAGGAAATCATTCAAAAACTGAATTCCGATTTCTATTTTATTGATTTGAATGCAGAGGAAAAACGAGATATTAGCTTTAATAATAAAACTTTTAAATACAAACCATCGGGAAATAATGTCGGTGTTCATGAGCTGGCTTTGCAGTTGGGAACCATGAATAACCAAATTGTATATCCGGTTTTGTGTGTTCTGAATGAAAAACGAGAGATTATCTTACAATACAATAACTATCTTAACCCAAAGGATTTTAAACTGCTTTTAGAAAAATTGAAAGAATAAAATTTCTTATTTTTGAAAATGGCTTCTTCACAAATTCCACACTTCAATTACATCTTTACCGGAACAGGTTTATCTGCTTTGATGACCGTTTATAAAATGGCATTAACGGGGAAATTTTCTGGTCAATCTATTTTGTTGTTAGATGAAGATGCGAAAAAAACAAATGACAGAACCTGGTGCTTTTGGGCAAGAGAGGAAACGCTTTGGAATTCTGTCATCTCAAAAAAATGGGATTCAGCCTTGTTTGCCAATGAAGATTTCAGGCGTGATTTAGACCTTAATCCTTATCAATACAATCAAATTTGGGGATTAGATTTTTATGATTTTGTTTTTGAGGAACTTTCGAAACATCAAAATATTACTTTTCTAAATGAAAAAGTAACCGATATCAACGAACTCGAAACCCATGTTTTTGTCGGGACAGAAGCCAATCGATATACTTGTGATTATTTGTTCAACAGTGTTTATACCAAAGCTTTTGCTTTAAGTCAGACCAAATATCCGGTTCTTCAACAGCACTTTGTAGGTTGGTTTGTAAAAAATGAAACTGAAATCTTCAATCCTGACCAGACTACTTTTATGGATTTTTCGGTAGAACAAAGAGGGAATACACGTTTTATGTATGTCTTGCCGATTTCTAAAACCGAAGCTTTAGTGGAGTATACTTTGTTTTCTGAAAATCTTCTTCCCAAAGAAGAATACGAAAAAGAGATTCAAATCTACCTGAGAAATCTGGGAGGAGATCAATATAAAATTATCGAAAAGGAGCAGGGAAGTATTCCAATGACGTGTTTTCCTTTTTGGAAAAAGAACACCAAAAGAGTGTTGAATATCGGAACTGCTGGCGGATGGACAAAAGCCAGCACAGGTTATACCTTTAGAAATTCGGATAAAAAATCATCTGAATTGGTAGCGTTTCTAAATCCTTCTTCCAAAGCTTTCGGATCGCTAAAGATGTCGACGTTTTACAAGAAAAATAGATTCTGGTTTTATGATTTGTTATTATTAGACATACTTTATCGCCATAACGAATTGGGAAGTACTATTTTTTCATCCATGTTCAAAAAAGGAAATCCCGCTTTGATATTTAAGTTTCTGGATGAAGAAACCAGTTTAGGAGAGGATTTTAAAGTTATTTTAAAATGCCCTAAAATGCCATTTATCAAGGCTTTGTTTCGGGTAATATTCAAATAAAAAAGTTTACTTTACGCAGATTCTGCCAATTATAACAAATCTACTCTTGACTTTTATCAGTATAAAATTCAAATAAAAACCTGCGTTATCAGCCTAAATCCGCCAAATCTGTGGGCCATTTTTAAAACAGTAAAATATCAATCGAACTATAACAAAACTTTATACCTGAAATTAACTAGTTGCGAGTAAACTTTGTAACTTTGCAGATCAAAAGTAAAATTTAAAAATAAAGAGATATGTATCCAGAAGAAATGGTAAAACCAATGCAAGCTGAATTGACTGCTGCAGGTTTTCAAGATTTACATAGTGCTGATGCTGTAGATAACGCTATCAAAGCTGAAGGTACCACTTTAGTTGTTGTAAACTCTGTTTGTGGTTGTGCTGCAAGAAATGCACGTCCAGGAGCGAAAATGAGTTTAGAAGGAGCTAAAAAACCAGATCACTTAATTACTGTTTTTGCAGGTGTTGACAAAGAAGCTGTAGATGCTGCAAGACAACATATGTTCCCTTTTCCTCCATCATCGCCATCTATGGCTTTGTTCAAAAACGGAGAATTGGTTCACATGTTAGAGCGTCACCACATCGAAGGTCGCCCAGCAGAATTAATTGCTGAGAACTTGCAAGATGCGTTTAACGAATTCTGCTAATTAGGTTCAAAGAGGCAAAGGTACAGTTGTACAAAGATTTTAAAGCACTATAGAAATATAGTGCTTTTTTGTTTTTAAAAAATATATTCTTAACCCTTCACACTTTAGAAACTCAGCAACGCAGAACCTTTGTCGCTTTGTACCTTTGTTACTTTGAACCTTTTTCGTACTTTTGCACCTTCAAAAAATAATTTCTCAACTTAAATTAGTTTATAGCATGCAACTGTACAACACTTTAAGCGCAGAAGAAAGAGCCATCATGATTGATGATGCCGGTAAACAACGACTAACGTTGTCTTTCTATGCGTATGCCAAAATTCAAGATCCCAAAAAATTTCGAGATGATTTATTCTTAGCCTGGAACGCACTTGATGCTTTAGGCCGAATCTATGTTGCCAACGAAGGAATAAATGCTCAGATGAGTATTCCTGAAGAAAATTTGGAGGCTTTTAGAGCTACTCTGGAAGTGTATGATTTCATGAAAGGTATACGTTTGAATGAAGCGGTAGAACACGATGACCATTCGTTTTTAAAATTGACGATTAAAGTGCGTGATAAAATCGTTGCCGACGGTTTGAACGATGAAACTTTTGATGTTACTGATATAGGAGTTCATTTGAAAGCCAAAGAATTCAACGAAATCCTTGATGATCCCAATACTATTGTTGTTGATTTTAGAAATCACTACGAAAGTGAAGTAGGGCATTTTAAAGGTGCTATTACTCCAGACGTTGAAACGTTTAGAGAAAGTTTGCCAATCATCAACGATCAGCTTCAGAACCATAAAGAAGATAAAAATCTGGTGATGTATTGTACCGGAGGAATTCGTTGCGAAAAAGCAAGTGCTTATTTTAAGCATCAGGGCTTTAAAAATGTTTTTCAATTAGAAGGCGGAATCATTAATTACGCCAAACAAATTGAAGCTGAAGGATTGGAAAGCAAGTTCATCGGAAAAAACTTTGTATTTGATAATCGTCTTGGCGAAAGAATCACCGATGATATTATTTCGCAATGTCACCAATGCGGAAAACCTTGTGACAATCACACTAATTGCGAAAATGACGGATGTCATTTGTTGTTTATTCAGTGTGATGAATGTAAGGCTGCAATGGAAAACTGTTGTTCTACAGAATGTCTTGAGGTTATACACATGCCTCTTGTTGACCAGGTTCGTTTAAGAACCGGAAAACAAGTTGGAAACAAGGTTTTCAGAAAAGGAAAATCAGATAGTTTGAAATTCAAACATTCAGGCGAATTGCCAAATACTGCTTTATGTACTACAGAAAAAACAGTAGATATTCGTCAGAAAATAAAAGTAAAGAAAGTACTTCTTGGAAAAGCAGAGCATTATTATGTAAAAGCACAAGTTGGTCTTTTTACTATCGAAAACCACGAATTAAATTGGGGTGATACAATCTTAATTTCCGGACCTACTACAGGTAATCAGGAATTGATTTTAGAAAAAATGATCGTCAACGAAGCAGAAGCCACTACTGCTAAAATTGGAGATCGGATTACTTTTGAAGTTCCATTCCGTATTCGTTTGTCAGATAAATTGTATAAAATTGTAAATTAGCAGAAATTTTATGCTAATTTATTTATGTCACAATCCTTTACGAAACTATGGATTCATGCGATTTGGGCAACCAAAAATCGTCAGGAATTAATTGGTTATTCAATAGAAAAAAACTTTTCGATTTGATTTGGCTAGAGTTAACTGAACTTGAATGTCCTGTTAGAATAATTAATGGAATGCCAGATCATGTACATGTTCTGTTTTTACAAAATCCAGAAAAAACTATTACAGATATTGTAAAGCAAATAAAAGGAAGTTCTTCTCATTTTATAAATCGAGAAGAACTTATCCTTGAAAAATTTGCCTGGCAAACCGGATTTGCTGCTTTCTCTGTAAGCGAATCTCAGTTAGATATTGTTTACAATTACATTAAAAATCAAAAGCATCATCACCTTAAGAAAAATGGACAAGATGATGATTTTGTAAAATTACATCGATTGGGGGATAAATAATCCCTCTTTGATACGTTTCCCGTGGTTGAAACCACGGGTTATGTTGATAAAACATCCGCAAAGGTAAAAATATAGCCTGCGGTTTCAACCGCAAGAACGCAAAGAAAATCCACAACAACAACAACAACTATAATAACATTACTAGTGATTTCAATCATTAGAAAACAATATAAGTAAAATGACAACAAATAATAAAATTGAACTTATGGCTCCGGCTGGGAGTTTTGATTCACTTCAGGCTGCGCTTGATAATGGTGCGGATTCGATCTATTTTGGTGTAGAACAGCTTAACATGCGTGCGCGTTCAACGGTAAATTTTACTATGGATGATTTGCAGGAAATTGCCAATCGTTGCGAAGCTAAAAACGTACGAAGCTATCTCACTTTGAACACTATAATTTACGATCATGATTTGTCTGTTGTAAAAACATTATTGAACAAAGCCAAAGAAGCCAATATTACGGCTGTAATTGCCTCTGATCAGGCTGTAATAGCAATGGCACGAACTATTGGTATGGAAGTTCATATTTCAACACAATTGAATGTAACCAACATCGAAACCATAAAATTCTATAGTTTGTTTGCTGATACGATGGTTTTAAGCCGTGAATTGAGTTTACGCCAAGTAAAAAGTATTGCAGATCAAATTGATAAAGAGCAGATAAAAGGGCCGAACGGAAATTTAGTCGAAATAGAGATTTTTGGTCACGGCGCTTTGTGTATGGCAGTTTCGGGAAAATGTTATTTGAGTTTGCATTCGCATAATTCGTCTGCGAATCGTGGAGCGTGCAAGCAAAACTGCCGTAAAAAATATACGGTGATCGATCAGGAAACCGGTTTTGAAATTGAACTGGATAATGAATACATGATGTCACCTAAAGATTTATGTACGCTTGATTTTCTTGATCAGGTAATCGATTCGGGAATTCAGGTTTTGAAAATCGAAGGCCGTGGTCGCGCGCCTGAATATGTGGCAACGGTTATCAAAACCTATCGTGAAGCAATTGATGCCTATTATGATAAAACATTCTCTAAAGAAAAGGTTTCTGTTTGGATGGAAGCTTTAAACACCGTTTACAATCGCGGTTTCTGGTCAGGCTATTATTTAGGACAAGAATTGGGAGAATGGAGCGATATTCCGGGATCTGCAGCAACTCAAAAAAAGGTTTATGTAGGCAAGGGAACTCATTACTTCCCGAAAGCAGAAGTAGGACAATTTAAAATCGAAGCTTACGATATTAAAATTGGGGATAGAATCTTAGTAACCGGACCAAGTACAGGGGCTCAGGAAATGATTATCGATGAAATGTTCGTAAATGATCTGGTTTCTGAAAAAGCAACAAAAGGGGACGATTGTACTTTCAAACTTCCGTTTCGAATAAGAATGTCGGACAAATTATATAAAATAGTTGAGGCGTAATGGTTATCATCACTTTACAAAGAGACAAATGCATTGGCTGTAATTACTGCGTCGAAATGGATCCGGTACATTTTCAAATGTCTAAAAAAGATGGGAAATCGGTATTGATTCATTCGAAAGATGCAAAAGGATTTTTTACTTTAAAATCGAATAATCATACCATTGTAGAAAGTTGTCAATTGGCAGCGAAGGCTTGTCCGGTGAAGATTATAACGGTTAAGGAGACTTAGGATTAAAAACAATCCCTATTTTGTAATAATGCAAAATAGGGATTGTTTTGTTTTTGAACTTTCTTTATTAAATACCTATTTTGGCATTGATGTTATGCTTTTCGACATATGCTTTTGCGACATTCATTAATTTTGTAAACTTGACCTGTATATCATTTTGAGTTGAGGTATCAAAATCTGCAATTGCTTTTTCTATTTGTTCAGGTGAAGCTTTTTCATCCTTCATTTTGGCAATTGGCAGATAGCCTTCCTTTTCTTTAGTAATTGCATAAGAGAATAAATCTTTTGATGCCTCAAGAAGTTCCCGATTGTCATCATCTTCCTTTATTTCTTTAATTTTTTTAAATTGAGTTTCTAAATTGGCTATATCAAATTTAAAATAATCGTAATATGAAGATGGAATCATTTTTTTTTTGAGCTTCATCATAAATCTGAGGTTCGGATTCTAACTTAAAATTAATATCCTTACTTCCAAAACGAGATAATAAATTTGAATTTAGCGCGGCTATTTCAAAAGTTTTTTCTGGGGAAAGGTTTGTGCAAGAAGTTGAAAATATACTTGCAGCGATTAATACTAATAATATGATGGAATTATTTAATGTCTTTTTCATTTTTTAAGTTTGTTTGTTATTTATCCTTTTAAAATTTTACTTTTCTCAGCGTCAAATTCTTCAGAAGTTAAAATTCCCGCATCCAAAAGTTCTTTCAAATCTAACAATGCCTTTTTCTTTACTTCCATAGAATTTACTGAATCTGCTTTTTGTGATTCTTCTTTTTGAATTGGTGTTATCACAGTACCTGAGGGCGCATATTTCAAAATCAATTCTGTAATTTCATTAAAACCTTTTACATTCGAATAATCAATTGCCTTTTGCTCTTTTACATTTACGATGAAAGCGTCTGCTTTATTTTCAAGTAAATATTTGACAACATCTTTTTTTCCGTTTGCAGCGGAGTAATGCAAAGGCGTGTTCCCGGATTCATCTTGAATGTTGATATTTGCACCGGCTTCGATTAACAATTTTACCATGCTTAAATTGCCTTTTTTTGTAGCAACATGCAGAAGACTTTCGCCACCATAAGTATAACTGCTGTTGAGTGTAAAACTAGATTCGTTAGCAATATTTGTAGCGCTAACAATCCAATCAAGATAATCATTCATAGAAGAAGTGTCGCTGGCCAAAGGTTTGCTGTAATTCATGTCAACTCCATTTTCTAAAAATAAAGAGACAATTTCTTTCTGATTATTCGCGCAAGCATACCAAATAGGAGAGTAGCCATTATTGTTTGATGTGAATACATCAGCACCTCTTTCTACTAAAAGTTTAGCAAGCATTCTGTTGGTTTCATAGCATGCAATTAAAAGAGCATTTTCTCCTGAATGATTTACATGATTTATAGCTGCGCCATTGTCCAAAAGTAAAGTAACAACCGGGATCGATTTGGTGTAACAAGCATGAAGAAGTGGTGTGTTTCCTTGTTTATCTGTGGCATTAATATCGGCTCCTTTGTCTAAAAGTAACTGAATAATTTCCCTATTTAATTTAGTTGAAGCAAGTGAAAGTGGCGTTTCTCCATTGTTATTCAGTGAATTAACATCAATTCCTGCTTCAAGCAACTTTGTTGCGATTTCAGTTTGAGCGGTTTGAACCACTAAATGTAAAAGACTGTTTCCTGATTTATCATTTTTGGTAATTTCAGCGCCATTTTCTAAAAGATATAAAGCGGTTTGCTTTTGCTTTTGCAAACAGGCAAAGAATAAAGGCGTTTCTCCCTGATGATCTTCATAATTAATATCAGCACCATCTTCGCATAAAATTTTTACAATATCAAGATAACCTCTGTGAGCTGCATAGTGAAGTGCAGTTCTTCCTTTTTCATCGGTATATTTTGCCTCTACTTCTTTGTTTTGAAGTAATAATTCGGCTATTTTTCTGTTGCCGTTTTCACAGGCTATTATAAATGACATCGACATATTAGTAGTATTTTGTATAATTCAGTTTATGATTTCATTAAAAGTTCGACCGTTTTAATTTTCAGATTATCTCCGGATGCAATCATTAAGGCGGTTTCATCTTTATCATTAGTAATCGAAATATCTGCTCCCTGATCTAAGAGCAGCTTCACTTTTCGATAGGTTTCTTTGGCCATTTCTGCATCGTAATTGACATTATACGCGCAAACTTTATGCAAAATTGTGTTTCCCTGATTGTCTTGTTCATTTACATCTAAAGAAACATTTTCTAAAACCGATTTTAAAATATCTGATTTCTTTTCAACAATAAAATCAATTCCCGATTTTGGCTGGCCATAATATTGAGCGCAGAAGTTTACATCGGCACCATCTGATAATAATCTTTCTAAAAAAGTGATATCGCTTGGCGAGCCCGAAACAGAACTGATGAAATGAGTCAATAAAGTGCGTCCGTCTTTGTTTACAATATTAAAATCAGGTGAAGAAACTGTCGCTAATGCCTCGTACATATCAAAAGAAAACTGTTCGGCAACAGCGTAATAAAAAGCGGTATTGTTGAGGTTATCTGTTTCGTTGGCATCCGCTCCATTTTCGAGTAGAAAGGGAATAAAATCTTTTTTGCTTCTTTTAATAGCACAGATTAACGGAGTTGTACCAACAATGTTTTTTTCGTTAATATCGACGCCATTATTCAGAAGAATGGCTATGTATTCTTTTACTGTATCTGTTTCAAGACCATAAGTGTTCAAAATGTTATAGATGAAATTTTCTCCTGCATTATTTTTATAATGAGCATTTGCCCCAAAATCATCAATCAGAGTTAAAATGATTTTTGGAGATGCATTTTTTTCAATAAAATAACCAAGTAACGTTTTGTCACTTATTTCATCATTAATATTTTCCATTTTTGACATCAGTTCTTTGAAAAAGGCAATCGATTCATCGTCATCTTTTAATGGGGTTAAAGAATTAAAAATCGATTTGTCGAAACTATCCAATTCATAGATATCGGTTTCAATAAAACGGGCTTTAATTAATTTTTCAATAAAATCAATTTCTTTAGCTTCAATAATTTTGGTTGTGATTTGAGAAAAATTGTTTTTAAGATATTGATCGTTAAAAATTTCGCCGTTATTTAGGCATTCTCTGGCCTCGTCAAATTTTCCCTGGAAAAGGAAATTTTCAATCTGGTTTTGTGTTTGCATTTGCATTGGTATTTTAAATGAAAAAATTATGTTTTGATGAAGCCAGGATTTATAATAGTTGACTTCACGAACTATGTTGTAAGATAAAACATAAAATTGACAAATATATTTCAAGATGAAAATTAAAAAAGTCTTTTTAAATCATAAAACATAAAAGCAGGCAGTTTTTAAGGTGAGATTAAATTGCAATTGATAGTTTATTCTTCAAAAAGCCTAAGCTCATCAAAATCTTCAATTTCGGATAATTTAAGCAGCTCGCTTTTTCTAATCTTAGTCACGGTCTTCTTGAATGCTTCTTCTCCGCTATCTGCATCCTCGTTAGTATTCTCGTTTCTTATCATGGTTGAGGTTAAGTAATTTATACTTACATCGTTGTTCACTATAGGTCCGTTATTATTACTTCTGTCATAACCAATAAGCTCAAGATCTGAATTTTGAAACCTAAAAGTATAGTTCCAATATCCATATCTTCCGTGTGCATAGGAAACAAATAGTTTTCCTTTTGTTATTTCGACAGATAATTCAGGGGGATAATAAACACCGCCATCTTCATTTTCTGATGAAAAACATTCATAATTTTTAACCGCTAATTCGTAACCGTCATTGTTTTTTAAAAGTACAATAATTCCTCTTCGATTACGATCTAATTCCCCACGGCTTTCATCTTTGACAAACTTACTTTTATCCGTTCCTTTAATCATAAGAGCGCAATCTTCCTGGCCGTCTTTATTTAAATCGCCAAAAACTTTTTCAAAAACAACATAACCTTTTGGTAAAAAATCTTCCGGATTTTTTCCTTTTTCGGTTGGTGAATCCGGATTTTCAGCAACTTCTTCAACACTATTTAAGGATTCCTGAATTTGCGCCGGCTCTTTTTTGTCTTTAGGATCTTTACAACCTGCGTTAAGTAATAATATTAAAGTTGCTAAATAAAGTAGAGATTTATTCATATAAATTATTGATAATTAAGTTTTAGTTTATTGTTTTTCTTTGATTGAGACCTTATTTTCCATTTGCCATTTTTCCTAGCATAATCATAATCAGGAATGTGTTTTGTGTTCGATTCTGGAAGTGCTTTTTTAGCGGCGTAACAGTAAGATTGATATGTAAATATAGTATTCTGTAGGTGAATTATTAATTTTAATAAAGAGAATAACATAAATAAGTTTTAGAATAAGCTTTGTAAAAATAGAATTAAAGAATTTTTTTGTTTGAAAATTTCAGCCTGATACTGTTATAAAAAAGCTTATTTTGCCTTAAAGATTGCTTGCTTTTGTATTTAACGAAGCATTAGTATTAATGCATAAAAAGCAAACTAAAAAAAATACTATCTTTACCGATCAAACGTTTATGAACTTAAGTTGCTTTTTTGCAACACTACATATATAATTATGGCATGTACAAGTTGTTCAACCTCAGATGGTGGCGCACCAAAGGGTTGTAAAAATAATGGGACTTGCGGCACCGATAGCTGCAATAAATTGACGGTTTTTGACTGGCTCGCGAACATGAGTCCGTCTAATGGAGAGGCTATTTTTGATTGTGTTGAGGTTCGTTTTAAAAACGGACGCAAGGAATTTTTTAGAAATTCAGAAAAATTAACTTTAAGTATTGGTGATATTGTAGCAACTGTTGCATCGCCAGGACACGATATCGGGATTGTAACTTTGACAGGAGAATTGGTAAAAATTCAAATGAAGAAAAAAGGTGTGAATCACGAAAGTAACGAAGTGCCTAAAATTTACCGAAAAGCTTCTCAAAAAGATATTGATATCTGGTCTGTAGCGCGTGATCGTGAAGAACCAATGAAAGTTCGTGCACGTGAATTAGCGATTCAGCATAAACTCGAAATGAAAATATCTGATATTGAATTTCAGGGAGACGGGTCTAAAGCTACGTTTTACTATACGGCGAATGACAGGGTCGATTTTAGACTTTTAATTAAAGATTTTGCCAAAGAATTCAGTACCAGAGTCGAAATGAAACAAGTTGGTTTCCGTCAGGAAGCAGCTCGTTTAGGCGGAATTGGTTCTTGCGGACGAGAACTTTGCTGTTCGACCTGGCTTACAGATTTTAGAAGTGTAAATACTTCTGCAGCGCGTTACCAACAGCTTTCGCTAAATCCTCAAAAATTAGCCGGACAATGCGGAAAATTAAAGTGTTGCTTGAATTATGAGCTTGACACTTATATGGATGCATTGAAAGATTTTCCTGATTACGACACTAAATTAGTGACCGAAAAAGGAGATGCTATCTGTCAGAAACAAGATATTTTTAAAGGATTAATGTGGTTTGCTTATACCAACAACTTCGCAAACTGGCATGTTTTGAAAATTGATCAGGTAAAAGAAATTATTGCCGAGAACAAACAGAAAAACAAAGTGTCATCTCTTGAAGACTTTGCCATTGAAGTAGTTTCAGAACCTGAAAAAGACTTTAATAATGCAATGGGGCAGGAAAGTTTAACTCGTTTTGATCAGCCAAAAAGAAAGAAAAAACCAAGTCGCAAACGCAAACCAAATGCCGAAGCAGCGATTGTGGCTACTCCAAACAAACCTCAGTCAAATCAAAATCAGAATAAACCCGCAGGAGGAAATCCAAATAAAGGGAATAACCAAAACAAGGGAAACAAACCGAATAATAACAAGCCGAATAAACCTAACAATTCAAACGAGAATAAACCGGCTGAGCCTAGAAAACCTATAATTATTACTAAAAATGAGAATAAAAAATAGTGCGATTCTTCTTTTGGTAGGGATAATGCTTTTTTCTTGTGATAAAAAAAGAGTATTCGATGAGTACAAATCTGTTGGAAGTGCCTGGAACAAAGACAGTATTGTAACTTTTGATCTACCAGTTTTAGATTCAACCAAAAAGTACAATTTATTTATAAATTTAAGGGACAATAACAATTATCCATTCAAGAATTTATTTTTAATTGTAGCTATCGAAACTCCAAGTGGTTTCACCAAAGTAGATACTTTAGAATACGAGATGGCAAAACCGGACGGAACCTTGCTAGGAAACGGTTTTACGGATATAAAAGAGAGTAAACTTTATTATAAAGAAGATGTAAAGTTTAAAGGAAAATATAAAGTACACATCAAACAAGCTGTTAGAGAATCAGGGAAAATTCCTGGTGTTCAGGCTTTAGAAGGTATTACAGACGTAGGTTTTAGAATAGAACAAAAAGATTAGAAAAATAGTTATATGGCCACTAAGAAAAACAATCAACCTAATAGTAATAAAGATATTAACTACTATAAAAAGAAATTCTGGCGAGTTTTTGCTTATACCTTGCTGGGTATTTTAGCTTTCTTTTTATTTGCCTCGTGGGGATTATTCGGATCGATGCCTTCTTTTGAAGACTTAGAAAATCCGGATTCTAATTTGGCAACAGAAATTATTTCATCTGATGGAGTAGTAATTGGTAAATATTTTAAAACCAACAGATCACAACTTAAATATTCAGATTTGCCGAAAAACCTGGTAGATGCCTTGGTTGCAACTGAAGATGCCCGTTTTTATGAACATTCAGGAATCGACGGACGCGGAACGCTAAGAGCTGCTTTTTCCCTGGGAACCAATGGAGGAGCCAGTACTCTGACACAGCAGTTGGCAAAACAGTTATTTCATCGCGGAGGATCTAGCTTTTTACCTTTTAGAATAGTACAAAAGATAAAAGAATGGATTATTGCTATTCGTTTGGAACGTCAATATACCAAAAATGAGATTTTAGCGATGTACTGCAACGTTTATGATTTTGGAAATTATGCTGTTGGGGTAAGTTCGGCAGCTCAGACTTATTTTTCCAAAGAACCTAAAGATTTAACCATAGACGAATCGGCAATATTGGTTGGAATGTTTAATAATTCATCTCTTTATAATCCGTTGCGAAACCCGGTTGGTGTTAAAAATCGTCGTGATGTGGTGCTGGGTCAAATGGTAAAAGCCAAGATGATTACGGAGGCTCAGAAAGACAAGTACAAGGCAATGCCAATTGCTTTAAAATTCAAATTAGAAAGTCATCGCGAAGGAACAGCGACTTATTTCAGGGAATATCTTCGAGATTACATGAAAAAATGGGTTGCTGAAAACAAAAAACCAGACGGTTCTGATTACGATATTTACAAAGATGGTCTGAAAATCTATACTACTATCGATTCAAGAATGCAGTTACATGCCGAAGAAGCGGTTTCTGAGCACATGAAAAATTTACAGCAACAATTTTTTATTGAGCAAAAAAACAATAAAAATGCACCATTTGTAAATATTACTCAGGCAGAAACAGATAAACTTATGATGCAGGCGATGAAAAATTCTACGCGTTGGGCTATCATGAAAGATCTGGATAAGAGTGAAGATGATATCATTGCTTCTTTTAAAGTAAAAACAAAAATGCGCGTATTTACCTGGAAAGGGGAACGTGATACGGTAATGACACCGCTTGATTCTATTCGTTATTTCAAACACTTTTTACAATCTGGTTTAATGGCGATGGAGCCTCAAACCGGGAATATTAAAGCGTGGGTTGGTGGAATCAATTATAAATATTTTCAATACGATCACGTAGGACAGGGAGCAAGACAAGTAGGTTCTACTTTTAAACCCTTTGTTTATGCCACTGCTATAGAGCAACTAAACATGTCTCCTTGTGATTCTATCCTTGACGGACCGTTTATGATTCACAAAGGACGTCATAACGTTACAGCAGACTGGGAGCCTAGAAACTCAGACAACAGATACCGCGGAATGGTTACCTTAAAACAAGGTTTGGCGAATTCCATAAATACGATTTCGGCTAAATTAATAGATCGTGTAGGACCTGAAGCTGTTGTAGAACTAACACACAAATTAGGTGTTAAAACCGAAATTCCCGCACAGCCTTCGATTGCTTTGGGAGCTGTAGATATTACGGTTGAAGATATGGTTGCTGCTTATGGTACATTTGCCAATCAGGGAGTATATGTAAAACCACAATTTTTAAGCCGTATCGAGAACAAAAGCGGAGAGGTTATTTATGAGCCAATTCCTGAATCTCATGACGTTTTAAATAAAGATATTGCCTTTGCAGTAATCAAATTACTTCAGGGGGTTACAGAAACCGGATCTGGTGCACGTTTACGTACGCAAGGAGGAGGAAGTGGAGATAATCGCTGGACAGGATATCCATACATGTTTAAAAACGCAATTGCGGGTAAAACAGGAACAACTCAAAACCAGTCTGATGGTTGGTTTATGGGAATGGTGCCTAACTTAGTAACAGGAGTTTGGGTAGGTTGCGAAGATCGTTCGGCACGTTTTAAAAGTTTAACTTACGGACAAGGTGCAACAGCTGCATTGCCAATTTGGGGTTACTTTATGAAACTTTGTTATGCAGATCCCGGACTTCAGGTTTCGAAATCAGATTTTGAGCGACCAGCAAATCTTTCGATAAAAGTAGATTGTTATAGTGCTCCAAAAGTAAAAGATACAACAGCTACGGAACAAAACACAGACGAATTCGAACTGTAGTTTAAATTCCTTTTTTATATAAAATTATCCTTTTGTGATCTTCTGAAATCAGTTGAAAACAAAAGGATTTTTTTTGAATAAGTTTTAATGAAATTTTACAGCAAAGAGCGCTAAGATTTACGCAAAGTTCGCAAAGAAAATTAAAACTTTGTGTCTTCGCGCCTTTGCGAGATTTGAAATAGGATTCTTAGTGAATATTGTGGTTAAAAAGTAAATTTTATTTTTTGCGAAATCGTTATAATTTAATCTAAAAATCTTATTTTTATCAAAAATATACGGTAATAAAGACCATTTGTTATGATTACAAAAAAAGTAAATAACGTTCAAGAGGCTACAGCAGGAATAGAAAGCGGAATGACCATTATGTTTGGTGGTTTTGGTTTATGCGGAATTCCTGAAAATACTATAGCAGCATTAGTAAAAACAACCGTTTCTGATTTAACTTGTATTTCGAACAATGCAGGAGTTGATGATTTTGGTTTGGGGTTGCTTTTGCAGAAGAAACAAATCAAAAAAATGATTTCGTCTTATGTTGGCGAAAATGCTGAGTTTGAACGCCAGATGCTTTCCGGAGAACTTGAAGTTGAACTCACACCGCAAGGCACTTTAGCCGAACGTTGTCGCGCAGCACAAGCTGGAATTCCAGCTTTTTTCACTCCGGCCGGTTACGGAACCGAAGTTGCCGAAGGAAAAGAAGTTCGTGAATTCAACGGAAAAATGCATATTATGGAACAAGCTTTCAAAGCTGATTTCGCGATTGTAAAAGCATGGAAAGGCGATGAAGCCGGAAACCTTATTTTTAAAGGAACAGCCAGAAACTTCAATGCATGTATGGCCGGAGCGGCAAAAATTACCGTTGCCGAGGTTGAGGAATTAGTTCCTGTTGGTACTTTAGACCCAAATCAAATTCATATCCCGGGAATTATGGTACAGCGTATTTTTCAGGGTGAAAAATTCGAGAAAAGGATTGAACAACGAACTGTGATACAGAAAGCTTAATTAGATAATGTGCCAATTTGATAATTAGATATTGTTTAGATTGCGCATATTAGCTAATTAAATGAGTGAGGTATTTGTCAATTAGATATTCAAGGCGACATCGCAACTGTGTTGCGTTATATGTATGTGTGTAATTGAAATGGTTTGACAATTAAATGTTTAGTATTAATTACATAAAGTAAAACATTATCTCATTATCAAATTCTCTAATTAACTCATTAAAATACGCACATTAAACTTATGACAAAGCTTTTTAATATATTCCTGTTTTCCTTACTCTCTTTTTCGACTTTCGCACAACCGACAAATGAATTGAGGCAACAATTAAATCAGATCATTTCGTCTAAAAACGCAACAGTCGGAATTTCGATAAAAGGCATTGAAGATAAAGATACTTTAAGTATCAACGGAAACTTAAAAGCGCCTATGATGAGTGTTTTTAAATTTCATATTGCTTTGGCAGTTTTAAATAAAGTGGATGAAGGTAAGCTTTCATTAACACAGGAGATTTTTATTAAAAAGAAAGATTTACATGAAAATACCTGGAGTCCGATGCGAGAAGATTATCCGGATGGGAATGTAAATTTAACTTTAGATAAAGTATTAAGATACACCGTTTCGCATAGCGATAACAATGGTTGTGATATATTGATTGATTTGGTTGGAGGAACAAAAGTGGTACAGAAGTTTATCAATCAACAAGGAATTAAAGACTTTGTGATTAAAGTAAACGAAGATCAAATGAAAACCTGGAAAAATCTTTATGTTAATACAACTACTCCACTGGCAACAACAACGTTATTGGAAAAGTTTTTTAAAGGAGAAATTCTAAAAGAAAGCACCACAAAGTATTTGTACCAGATAATGACAGAAACATCAAGAGGTTTAACCTGGATGAAAGCCGGACTTCCTGAAAATACAGAACTGGCGCACAGAACAGGGATTTCAGGAACTAATGATGCTAATTTGAGAGTAGCAATGAATGATATTGGAATTGTAAAACTCCCCAACGGAAAGCATTTTATTTTATCCGTTTATTTAAAAAACATAATAGAGAAACAAGAAGATACAGAGAAAATAATTGCAGACATAACAAAAGCAACCTGGCATTATTTTACAAGAAAATAATTAGATAATTAGAAAATATGATAATTAGATTGCTCAAAGTGCAGCATTATCTAATTATCTAATTTCCAAATTGACACATTAAAGACTATGTTAACAAAAGAAGATATTGCAAGACGAATTGCAAAAGAAGTAAAAGACAGGTATTTTGTGAACTTAGGAATCGGAATTCCGACTTTGGTTGCGAATTACGTGAGAGAAGATATTGCAGTTGAGTTTCAGAGCGAGAATGGCGTTTTGGGCATGGGACCTTTTCCTTTTGCGGGAGAAGAAGACGCTGATATTATCAACGCGGGAAAGCAAACGATTACCACACTTCCAGGAGCAAGTTTCTTTGATTCTGCTTTTAGTTTCGGAATGATTCGCAGCCAGAAAGTAGATTTAACGATTTTGGGTGCCATGGAAGTTTCTGAAAACGGAGATATTGCCAACTGGAAAATTCCGGGTAAAATGGTAAAAGGAATGGGAGGCGCAATGGATTTGGTGGCTTCCGCCGAAAATATTATCGTGGCCATGATGCATGTTAATAAAGCAGGAGAATCTAAAATATTAAAAAAATGTACTTTGCCATTAACGGGTGTAGGATGCGTTAAAAAGGTCGTAACCGAATTGGCAGTTCTAGAAGTAACTGAAAAGGGTTTTAGGCTCTTAGAACGTGCGCCAGGTGTTTCTGTCGAGCACATCATCGCTTCTACAGAAGCTGATTTAATTATTGAAGGAGAAATTCCTGAAATGGCTATTTAGATTAAAAAAAAAGATTTATGCCACAAAGACACGAAGACACAAGTTTTCTAAATAACAAAACCGCCTAATTTGGCAGTTTTTGTTTTATACTTTTAAAAATTACTTTGCGACTTTGTGTCTTTGTGGCATTTTATTACAATGTAAAACTCATACGGCCAAAGTAGTAAGCTCCGGTAGTTCCCATTTGCACAGGAGCATATTTGAAAACTCCATAATAACTGTTTTCGTAAATTTGTCTGTCCGGGAAAATATCAAATAAGTTATTCGCTCCCAAAGCAATCTGAATTTTTGGAGTTATTTTATAAGCTACCGTCATATCTGTAACCACTTTTCCGTTGTGTTTCTGGATGCCTCCAAAAGGGAAACCATCACGAATTACTTCTCCAAAATAAGTATTTCTTACTAAGAAATTCCATTTGGTCAGGCTATAATTAATAGCAAAAGTACCTTTGTGTTTAGGCGTATTGGTCTCGATCAGACTTCTTTCCTGAGGTCCGTAATACACATCTTCCTGACCCACAAATAAAGATGGAATATTGTTTAACTGATCATCTACTTTATTGTCGTTGTAGTTGTACAATAACGAAAGATTCATTTTTCCCGGACCAACATTCATATCATAATCAATTACAACGTCAACTCCGTTTGTAGTAGTGTTAATGGCATTGGTAAAAAAACGGCCCGTTTGTGCGCCGTATTGCGCAAACAAAGTACGAAGGGCAGGGACAGGTTCACCAGAAGCGTCATTTCCTAAGTTTCCTGTAAGGATGATTCTATTATCAATTCTAATGTGGTAATAATCAGCTGTAATATGTAATTTTTTTGTTGGAGAATAAACAATTCCAAAACTGTAATTTCTCGAAGTTTCTTCTTTTAATTTCGGAATTCCCAATTCTTTCGCTACCTGACTGTCATTTCTAAAAATACCCGAATTCAGGATTTGCCCGTCAACAGCATCAGTTGCAATATTGTTGAAATATTGTTGGTGCAATGATGGTGCTCTGAAACCAGAACTAATGGCTCCACGAACAAATAGATTATCTAAGATTTTATATCTCGCAGATAATTTTCCGTTGATCGTATTTCCAAAATCAGTATAATCTTCGTAACGACCTGCAACTCCAATCAATAATTTCTCAGTAATATCCGCCTCAACATCAGCATAAACCCCAACGCTGTTTCTGTTTTCATTCACTTCATTCAAAGGAGAAAATCCCGGGAATGATTGTGCCCCGCCGTTGATATAAGAGTTCTCTTCTCCAGGAACAATTTTGTATTTCTCAAAACGATATTCACCTCCAAATGCAACATTTAAACCATGAAAAATATCTTTATATAATCTCGAAATGTCAGCATTCACAGTGTTTTGCAAGAAAGAGTGATTTCCGGCTTTAAAATCTGTCTGACCATTATCCCCTAACGAAACGTTGTTGGTATTTGATACATCATAAACAAATTTGTTTTCACCAATAGTATTGCTCACATCCAGTTTCCATTCTCCAAATTTAAATTTAAAACCAACTGAAGAAGAAAGATCTGTTACTACAGAATTCAATTCAGGTTGAAACCCGAAAGGAAAAATAGAAGCTACAACATTTTCAGTTTCACTTGGTAAACGTCTGAAACCGTAACCTGTACCTTCTCTGTGGCTTACGCCTCCATTTGCATAAAACTCGATTTGATCGTTTAACGGAATCGATGCATTAAAGAATCCCTGAATATTCTGGATTTTTGCATCTCCGATCTGAAAATTAAAATCATCACGAGTCAAACCATTCTGAGCTAATAAATTATCATCAATCTGGCGTGATTGTGCTGGATCATTTGCAAAATCATAAGCAAAGAAATTACCCTCAGCCGATTGATCGAAAATGATCAGGTTATTGTTTTGAGAACGATTTGTTTTCTGACGATCATTAAATTCAGCCGAAAGGTTAATAAATCCACCTTTGTTGCCAATTTTTGTTCCGTAATTTAAGTTCACGTTTGTAGTTTGTCCGTCATCTCTTGATGTTGAACCATAAGTAGCGTTTACTTCTAAACCTGCATTGTCTTTTAAAACCAAATTGATTACACCCGCAATCGCATCAGAACCGTATTGTGCCGAGGCACCATCACGTAAAACTTCAATTCTCTTGATTGCCGAAACCGGAATTGCACTTAAATCTGTTCCCACAGAACCATTTCCTACCGTGTTTTGGTAATTAACTAATGAAGTGGTGTGTCTTCTTTTTCCGTTAATTAAAACCAAAACCTGATCAGGACCTAAACCTCTTAACGAAGCCGGATCTATATGTTCTGTACCATCGGCAGAAGATTGGCGGTTTGAATTGAATGACGGAATCAAATACGTCAAAATATCGTTTGTAGTAGTTTGCGGCGTTGTATTTCTGATTTTAGCCAGATTAACAACATCAACAGGAACTGCTGTTTCGAGTTTACTCTTATTAGGATTTCTACTTCCTACGACTACAATTTCGTCAAGACTATTATTTTCCAGGGCCAATTGTACTTCGATAACGTGATCTTTTGCAAGGATTTCCTTGGTTTGATAGCCAAATAACGAAACAATAAGCGTTGGATTATTTGCAGAAGCATTAATTGTAAACTTGCCTAAAGCATCGCTTGAAGCATTAATTTGAGTTCCTTTGATTAAGATTGTAGCAAATTCCAGAGGATTTCCGTTTTCATTCGTAATTGTTCCTTTTATCTCGTGACCTTGTGCAAAAAATAAAGTGCTGGATAAAGTAAGAATTGCTGTTATGACAATTTTTAATTTTTTTCTCATTGATAATTTAGTTTTGTAATTGGTGTGATAATTATTCAAAAAGATCCTACATAGCTTCTATTTGTCTACTATTTACATGGGATAATGAATAAAATGCAAATGTAATCGTAAATAATCAAAATCGATTTATAAAATGATATTATTTCTAAGATAATGGTGTCATATTTTGAGTTTAATGAAATATCTTTGCTGAAAATTTAAAAAGAGAAAAAATGAAATTACGTTTATTACTTTTTTTGTGTGCCATGACTTTTAATGGTTTTGCACAAAATAATGTATTAGTTTTTCAATCAGATTTTGGTTTGAAAGATGGGGCAGTATCTGCTATGAAAGGGGTTGCAATGGGAGTTTCTACCGATATTAAAATATTTGATGTAACTCATGAAATCCCGGCATTTAATATTTGGGAAGCAGCATATCGTTTGTCGCAAACGGCTCAATATTATCCAGCAGGAACAGTATTTGTATCGGTTTGTGATCCTGGAGTGGGTACAGCGAGACATTCTGTTGTGTTGTTGACTAAATCTGGTCATTATTTTGTAACTCCGGATAACGGAACTTTGACTTTAATAGCAGAACAATTAGGGATTCAGGAAATTCGTGAGATTGATGAAGTAAAAAACCGTCGCCAAAACTCAAACGAATCTTATACTTTTCACGGTCGTGATGTGTATGCTTTTACCGGAGCTCGTTTAGCGTCTAAAACCATCACTTTTGAAGAAGTTGGACCAAAACTGCCAAACGAAGTGGTGAAAATCGATTACCAAAAACCGGTTTTCGAAAAAGGAATCATCAAAGGAGGAATTCCGATTTTGGATATTCAATATGGAAATGTTTGGACTAATATCGACAAGAAAACTTTCGCTAATTTAGATTTAAAAGCAGGTGATTTTGTTAAGATCCAGATCTTCAACGGAACTAAGAAAGCTTATGAAGGAAAATTGAAACTGGTACATACTTTTGGAGAAGTTCAGGTAGGTACTGATGTTTGTTATTTCAACAGTCTTTTAAACTTTTCATTGGCCGTAAACCAAGGAAGTTTCTCAGCAAAACATAAAATTTACAGCGGAGCTGACTGGAGTATTTTGCTTAGTAAATAAGCAGTAAACCAATTCATGAGATAAAAAAAACCGCCCAATTAGGCGGTTTTTATTATTTATAATCTTTGCGACTACTTAGCGTCTTTGCGAGATTCTTTTCTTTGTTCAACTTTGCAAAAAAAAAACTTAGTGTCTTTGTGGCAAAGAAAGCTTTTTACAAATTAAAAGAAGCTCCTAAACTAAAAGTAAACTGATTGTTTAAGTGATCAAATACTCCATTGTCGCTGCCGTATTTTGCAATTGGGAAACCAAGTTCTGTAAAAACACCAAATCCTTCAGTAAAAAAATAACGACCACCAACATGACCGCCAAAATTGTGTAATCCTAAACTTAAACCTGGGTAAACATCTAATTGATCAACACCAATAACACTGCTTAAATTAGCATTAATTCTTGCTTTAGCATCAAAACGATCGCCAAAATCAGGTTTGTAATCATTGTAAGCACTACTATTATAAAAACCATTAAAATTATCTACGCCTAATAAGTAATTAGCAACAAAACCAAAAGAGAAATTTTCTCCTAAACCAAAATCTACAGACCCCTGAATTCCTGACCCACCATCTTGTATGTTAGCACCAACGTTAACTTTAACATCTCCTTTTCCTTTAAAAGCCTGTTGAGCTTGTGTAAATCCAAATGATACTAAAAACAAAAGTGTAATAACCTTTTTCATAAACTTAAATATTAATTATTTTAAAATGCAAAAATAGTTTTTTATGGATTAATTCCTACCTTTTTCATCAGAATACAATTCGTTTAACGGATCGCTCTGCCAGAATTCCTTGGTATTCACATCCATAATAGTCAAAGGTCCCTTAAAAGCGGCACCCGTATCAACATTCCATACACAAGCTTTATTTACCGGAACTGTTTTTCCAATTCGGGTAACCGGCGTATGTCCAATGTAAATTTCTTTATATATCGTAAAACGTTTGGGATAGTACAAATCATCTGGTTTTAATTTTGGATCTAAAGCAAGTGCAGATTCCCAAAGTGTTCTGTCCCAGTAAAATAATTTTGGAAAATATTCCCAGACCACACCATTCAGATTCGTGAAACCCGCATGAACAAAAAGACGGTTTTCATCATCAAGATAATAATCCTGAAGTGCTTCAAAAAAAGCAATATGTTCTTTTTTTCGTTCTGCCGAAATTTTAGAATATCCTTCAACAGTAGCTTTTCCTCCATGTTTGTACCACATTTCTTCATCAAGATCTTCATGTCTGTTTTCAAGCCAGTCTAAGGCCAGCTGATCATGATTTCCTCGAATGCAAATGCAGTTTTGTTTGAGTTTCAGGTCAATTAAATAGTCAATTACCTCTGCCGACTGGCTCCAGCCATCAACATAATCGCCTAAAAATATAAGAGTATCTTGTGTAGTAACTTCAGCCTTTTTCAACACTTGCTCAAGAGCGAGTAATCCTCCGTGTATGTCGCCAATAACAAATGTTCGCATTTTAATTTTTTTGGTGTAGAGGATACAAAAATAAAGAAAATGATTTGTTTGAGATCAATAAGTTGTTAATCTTTAAAAATTGATACTATTTATAACTATTAACTGCGTTCTTTTTATTGGTTTAGTGTTTAAATTTGCATAATGTCAGAGGTGCCAACATATCGAAAAATTATCCATATTGATATGGATGCTTTTTATGCTTCGGTAGAGCAAATGGATAATCCTGCTTTACGCGGGAAACCTGTTGCTGTTGGCGGTTCAGAGAATAGAGGAGTAGTTTCGGCAGCAAGTTACGAAGCGCGTAAATTTGGTGTACGTAGTGCTATAAGTGGGGTTTTGGCCAAGAAATATTGTCCTGAAATTATTTTTGTTCGTCCGAGGTTTGATCGTTATAAGGAGATTTCAAATAAAATTCACGCCATTTTTCATGATTATACAGATTTGGTCGAGCCGCTTTCACTCGACGAAGCTTATCTGGATGTAACACAGAATAAAAAAGGAAACCCAAGTGCCAGTTTATTGGCAGAAGAAATTAGATTACGAATTTTGAACGAAGTTGGAATCTCCGCTTCGGCAGGAATTTCCATCAATAAATTCGTGGCTAAAATTGCCAGTGATGTCAATAAACCAAACGGACAAAAAACGGTAAATCCTGATGAAGTCGAAGCTTTTCTGGAAGAATTGCCTATTAGAAAGTTTTATGGTGTTGGAAAAGTAACTACGGAGAAAATGTACCAATTGGGAATTTTTACCGGAACAGATCTGAAAAGTAAATCGGTAGAATTTCTGGAAAAGCATTTCGGAAAGTCAGGAGCTTTTTATTACAATGTGGTTCGTGGTATTCACAATAGCGAAGTAAAGTCGCATCGCATCACCAAATCGGTTGCAGCAGAAAATACTTTCGATGTCAATTTAACTTCTGAAATTTTTATGCTGGAGCAGCTTGATAAAATTGCCACTTCATTAGAAAGACGATTAAAAAAATACAATATTTCAGGTAAAACAGTTACCCTTAAAATAAAATACAGCGATTTTACCCAGCAAACCCGGAGTAAAACTTTGCCCTATTTTATTTCAGATAAAAGCCTGATTCTCGAAACAGTAGAAGAATTATTATATCAGGAAAAAATGAAAGATTCAGTCCGATTACTCGGAATTTCTCTTAATAATTTAAACACAGAAGAGAAAAAAGCAGTTGTAGTACAATTAAAATTTACCTTCTAACTCATATTAAACAATCGTTAAATAGAAAATAAATTTATTTTGTGATGAATTTTCGTTCTATCTTTGAGTAGAAAGATTTTTATCCTTTAAATTATTTAAAATGAAAAATGCCGATTTTGATGAAGGCTCCCATCGTAATTCAGTTCCTATCCTTGCATGGGATTTTCATTATGAATATTTGAATGAGTTGAAAGCTATTTTCTCTGATTTGAAAAAAGTCAATAAAATTTCGAATCAATTTACCTGGAATGAGAAGAATCTCGAAATAGAAGAACGCATTAAAGAAGAAGTTGTAGTTGTGACAGATCTTGATCTAAAGATTGTTTTTGTTTCAAACGGAATCAAAAGAATGACGGGGTATTCTGAATGCGAAGTTTTAGGCAGGACGCCAAAAATGTTTCAGGGCCCGGAAACTTCTAAAACTGTTCTAAAAGAGATTAGGGAAGCAATCAAATTGCAGGTTCCTTTCGAAAAAACAATTCAAAACTACAGAAAAGACGGCCGAACATACAATTGTCAAATCAATGGAGTTCCGGTTTTTAACCTAAAAGGAAAACTGACGCACTTTATTGCTTTCGAGAAAGAAGTTGCGTGAAAATTTAACCGCAAAGTTCGCAAAGAATTTACAGAAGGTTCGCAAAGTATATAAATAAATAAAACCGCCCATAAAGGCGGTTTTTATTGTTTGTACAGTTTATTTTTAAAATTTAGTTTAAAAAAACTTTGCGTTCTTCGCGTAAATTCTTTGCGAACTTTGCGGTTAAATACTAAAGATTTTCGAAGAAATCATTTCCTTTATCATCGGTAATAATAAAAGCAGGGAAATCTTTTACGGTAATTTTACGAACCGCTTCCATTCCTAATTCCTCGAAGTCAACCACTTCAACTTTCAGGATGTTGTCTTGTGCCAAAATTGCTGCAGGACCTCCAATAGAACCCAAGTAGAATCCGCCGTATTTGTTACACGCATCCGTTACTTGTTTGGTACGGTTTCCTTTTGCCAGCATGATCATACTTCCGCCATGTTTCTGGAATTCATCTACATAAACATCCATACGGCCAGCCGTTGTTGGTCCAAAACTTCCTGAAGCCATTCCTTCCGGAGTTTTTGCCGGACCAGCATAATAAACAGGATGATTTTTAAAGTATTCTGGCATTGGTTTACCTGCTTCCAGTAATTCTTTGATTTTTGCGTGAGCAATATCTCGGGCAACAATTACAGTTCCGTTTAGTTTTAAACGGGTTTTGATAGGATATTGAGATAATTTAGCCAAAATATCTGCCATTGGCTGATCTAAATCAATTTCAACAGGAGCTTCTAAATGTGGAGCTGTTTCCGGTAAAAATTGTTTTGGATTAACTTCCAATTGTTCAACGAAAATTCCGTCTTTATTAATTTTTCCTTTAATGTTTCTATCAGCAGAACAAGAAACTCCTAATCCAACCGGACAAGAAGCCGCGTGACGAGGCAAACGAATGACACGAACATCGTGTGTGAAATATTTACCGCCAAACTGAGCGCCAATTTCGCTTTCCTGACAAATTTGCTGCACTTTAGCTTCCCATTCAATATCGCGGAAAGCCTGACCAGCCATGTTTCCTGAAGTAGGAAGATTGTCGTAATATCCAGCTGATGCTTTTTTAACAGCGCTTAAATTCGCTTCCGCAGAAGTTCCTCCAATTACTAACGCCAGGTGATACGGCGGACAAGCCGAAGTTCCTAAATCTTTTATTTTTGCACGAACAAAAGCATCCATCGATTTTTCATTCAATAATGATTTTGTTTGTTGGTATAAGTAAGTTTTATTAGCAGATCCACCACCTTTTGCCATAAATAAAAACTCGTACGAAGTTCCTTTTTTAGCATAAATATCAATTTGCGCCGGAAGATTCGATCCTGAATTTTTTTCTTCAAACATCGAAATCGGAACAATTTGCGAATAACGTAAATTACGTTTTTGGTAGGTATTAAAAATTCCTCTGCTCAACCATTCAGCATCGTCAACACCAGTAAAGATGCTTTCTCCTTTTTTAGCCATTACAATCGCTGTTCCGGTATCCTGACAGCTTGGTAACTGACCTTCAGCAGCAACCGAAGCATTTTGTAATAAATTATAAGCTACAAAACGATCATTATCTGTCGCTTCGGGATCATCAAGAATCTTACGCAGTTTTTGCAAATGCGCTGTTCTTAGCATAAAAGAAACATCTGTTAAGGCTTCTTCGGCCAATAATTCTAATCCTTTTGGATCAACGGTCAAAACTTCACGTTCTCCAAATTGTTCCACTTTTACAAAATCAGAAGTAATTTTGCGGTACTGTGTATCATCCTTTAAAATAGGATAAGGGTCTTGGTATATAAAATCAATCATTTCTTTGTTTTTTACAAAGTTAGAAATTATTTACCTAAGAAAGAATTTGAATAAGGGATGTTTTTTAAGTGTTTATTCTTGTTTGTGAAAGTCATCAAAACTCATTTTTTTCTCAAAATAAATCTTGTCTTTTGCAGAGAGTAATTGCTTTTTCCATTGATTTCCGCTTAAGCGAAAAACAATCGAATCGGAATGTTTAGCGATTCCCATGTTCTCATCATTATCATCAGGTTCAAAAGAAATGGTCTTGCAATAGAATGATTCAGGATTGGCTTTCGCCGAAGGATTTTCGAATTCGACCCAACTTCCCCAGCCACTATCAGACATTGTATACCAGTCGTAAACCAATTGTATATCATTGTTTTTTAAATAATATAAATAATGACTTTGATTGTAACCGCAGGCAGGATACCCAAAACTAATTTGAATAAAAGGCGAACTCTTGGCACTTTCCGTTCCTAATCCGTACATGGCAGACCACTCAGATCCTTTATCAACTCCCTTAATGGTAATTTTTGAAGTAGTCGTTTTGGTTTTATTCTGGTAAAAATCAAGTTGGTATTGTGCCGTAACAATACTGTCTTTGTCTGCTTTTTGCTCTGCAAGATGTGCCAAAACATAATTGTCTCTTGATGTTTCTCCGTAATCAGCAATAGAAATGGTATCTGTTTTTAAGAAATTTTCTTTAGCTGCAATTGTTTCGGTTTTAGGTTGCGATATTGTGTCAACTAATTGATTTAATGGTTTTGGTTTTTGACATCCTATTAAAACGCATAGGATAAAAAGGTATTTTGGTTTCATAATTAGCAATCGGTATTATTTATTCTACAGATAGAACGAATAGTTTCTTTTTTTGATAGAGCTCTGCTAACGAGATTTTTTCTCCATTTAAATAAAAAAGCTGATTTTGGTATTGAACTTCATTAGGATTAAACAGAAAAGCATAATTGTCGCGATCGTTCAGAATTCCCAGGTTGTCGTAGTTTAATTCTACGATTTTGACATAATTTATGATGTTTAGCTTATTGGCTTCTTCTATTGTTATCGGTGTTTCATCATATCTAAGGCAGTATTTGTCTCCTTCTCCGGGCATTCCAAACCAAGGAATTGCTTTTGCAGATACTAACGAAATATAATCCGGAACTTCATTAAAAACAAATAACTTCTTTTCGTAGTTTTCAAAAAACGCAGGCAAAGATTTTCTCTCAAATGGTTCTTTATTATTCCAGAAAAAGACACCTTGATTTTGCCACGAAGGATCCTGCAGGTTTTTTTCAGTAGCACTATCCCAATAGTGCATATACAATTCGCGAGGGATAAAAGTCAGAATCGAATCGTTTATTAACCAGTCAATTTTATTAGGTTCGAATTTCGTTTCTTCAGTCTCTAATTCTTTATTTTCAACTGCTTCATTTTCTGTTGCTTCAGTTTCAACTTTTTCAATTGTAACTTCTTCAACAGGTTGGCTTTTTTCCTGAGATTTGATTTCTTCCGGAATTTCAACTTCTCTTTTTTTGCTAAAAAATCTCTTAAACATAGTAGGTTTTTTGATTCATCATATTATAAATCTGATTGTAATCTCTGGTTTAAAAAAACCAAGTTGCCACAAAAATTGCCGTAATAACACAAATAAGATCCACTAAAAGCATTGTACCCAACGCATAGCGAGTATTTTTGATGTTAACCGAGCCAAAATAAACCGCAATTACATAAAACGTACTTTCGGCACTGCACTGAAAAATACTACTTAATCTTGCTGTCAAAGAATCTGCACCAAACGTATTCATCGAATCAATTAAAAATCCGCGTGATCCTGCAGAACTAAACGGGCGAAGCATGGCAACAGGTAATGCATTGGTAATCTCTTTACTCACTCCCATATTGGAAAAAACAAATGCAATTGCATCACTGATAATTTCGAATAAACCACTGTTTCTAAAAAGAGAAATAGCCACTAACATTCCCAATACATAAGGAAAAATAGTAACACCGGTTTTTACCCCATTATTGGCACCCACTACAAATGTCTCAAAAACGGTAGTATTGGCATCACTGAATTTCTTTTCATGTTTGAAAGAAAAAATCAATGTAAAAGCAATAATGCCAATTAATATTAAACCCGAAAGGTTTGAGGTAAAGTAGTTTTTTCCAATTAAATCCAGATGATTTACATACATCAGCAAACCAACAATGGCAGCGATTAATCCCATTAAGACAATGACAAGAGAAGCGCTTTTAAAATTAATTTTTTGCTTAATTCCCACAATCAAAAATGCTGCGATCGTACCAATGAAAGAAGTAATAATACACGGAAGCATAACATCAGCAGGATTAGTGGCGTTGGCCGCAGCACGATAACCAATAATTGAAGTTGCGATCAGGGTTAAGCCCGAAGCGTGAAGGCACATAAACATAATCTGAGCATCACTAGCCCTGTCCTTGTCGGGATTTATTTCCTGTAAACTCTCCATGGCTTTAAGTCCAAAGGGAGTTGCAGCCGAATCTAATCCAAGGAAGTTTGCGGCAAAGTTTAACGTCATGTAAGATATAGAAGGGTGATTTTTAGGAATACTCGGAAAAACCTTTACAAATACCGGACTCAATACTTTGGCTAATTTTCCAGATGCTCCTGAAATAATTAAAAGCTCCATTAATCCGCAGAAAAAAGCCAGATAAGCAATAAGAGGCAATATCAAATCTACTAGAGTGCTTTTGCAAGTAGGTAATAAGCCATCAGATTTTTGAAGACCGCTGAAAATTTTTACCGTTTTATTCTTGAAAACATAAGTAGAATCAGCATTAAGCGTATCGCGATTGATGATCATGGTCTGATCCGGAGCTTTTTGAATGCTGTCTTTGATGAAAGCAGGAAGTTCATGGATGTATTTTTCAGAGACCAGAATAGGATCGTCTTTTTTTCCGTTTATAACAGAATCAATAGTATAAGTGTTGGCAGTAAATAAACTGACCACAATAAAGACAATTGAGGAAATAAAAATGACTAACCAAAATCTACTTAATACCATAATGCTAATTTTTTTTGTAAATATAATTATTTAGCGATTGTATGCACAAAGATTTTATGAATGAGAGAAGAAGTATTTAATTATAGTCTAAAAATAATCATAATATATCGCCCCGATAGGGCTTTAAATTAATTGACGATTCTTTCCGCTAGCTCCATAGGAGCGATATATAAAAATTAGCGAATCAAGTTATTCAATAACCACTTTAGTTTCCAGATAGTTCTCAAAAGCTTTAATACTTTCAAACAGAATTTCTTTTTTTGAACTTTCGGGTGTATTAAAAAATTGCGTTTCTATTTTTGCGTAATCTTTTTTGAACGTTTTTTTCCAGGTTCCAATTACCTTTCCGTTTTCGAGAATAATAGGTTTAAAAATTCCATTGTTGGTAAAAGCTTTAGATTGATGTTCTAATAAAATAGAAGCTTCTCTAGATTTATACGAAATTAAAATCTCATCAAAAGCGGGAAGAAAATGTACGCTTTGGCGGAAGTTGGTTTCATCAGCAATATCTTTTTTAAACCAGTAGATTTGGTTGTCAATTTCTGCAGAATTCAATTGCAACTTAATTGCAATAAGTGCTAATTTGCAGGTAGTTGGCGGAAAACCAGACCACCACGAAAAGTCAAGAAGCGTTGCTGGGCTGTGACTTTCAAAATAAAGCAGGGCTAATTTTGCCAAAGCTTCTTCTTTGGTGAGTTTGTTTTTTGGCTTCGAAACACGCTCTTCAAGTAAAGCGTACGTTATTTGTTTGCCTTTCATTTTCCCGTTGCAAACTAAACCATCGAGTTCTGCATGCATCATAATAGCTGCTGCTAAAAAATCCTGACTTGAACCTTTTTTTATGTTGAGTTCACGCATGATTTCGTCACGCGTTAAATGATTGTTTCCAACCAATAACTTTTCTATTTGAGAATTAATTTGGTTGAGCATCTTCAAATCATAACCATATTTTTTGGCGGCAGAGATAGTCATTTTCTGAACTTGTGGCCCGGATAGATCCAACATCCAATAAATATCCTCAGCCGAAACAAAATGCCAGGTGGGTCTAAGAATATGCGTTCGGATAATTTGTGCCGAATTTATAGCCTCTTCAATTGTTGCTTCAGTAGCCTCACATCTGGAACCAATTGCCCATTTTGCCATTGCATAATCCTGTGCCTGCATGGCGCCAAGATGCTGTACAATTTCTTGCGGAGAATTTGGGCTAGTTTCAAGTAGCTTTTGGGCTACAAGGCGATGATGTGAAATTTCGTGGTAAGTCATTTAGTAAAACATTTTGAGCCTGTTAGTAAACTTTGAACCTTTGTAACTTTGCACCTTTGTACCTTCCTCTTAAACATGAATAATTTCTTCATCAATCAATAAATCTTCACGGCGTAAACGCAGGAAAATCTGAGCCACAGCAATGGTATCTTTTTCGCAATAAGTAACAATTCGGTCAATATCTTTCTCTACATAAAACACATGACCTACCTGACTTCCGTCGATATCGCCTTTTGGAGATGGAACTCCCAGAATTTTGGTTAATAATTTTAAGGATGTAAAGTGTTTGTAATCACCAAATTTCCATAATTCTAAAGTATCCAAATGCGGAATTTCCCAAGGTTTCTTGCCGAATAAATTCAGTTTGTCCGGAATCGCAATTTGGTTGATAATCATGCGTCGGGCAATAAACGGAATGTCAAATTCTTTGGCGTTATGTCCGCATAAAAGATGTTGAGGCTGGTGAAAGTGATTGTTTATTAGATTATTAAAGTCTTTTAGAATTTTCTTCTCGTCACCAAAAAACGATGTAACTCTAAAATTCCTGATATCTCCTTTGATAGTAAAATAACCAACAGAAATACAAACAATCTTCCCGAATTCTGCCCAAATTCCGGCACGATCGTAAAATTCTTCTGGTGTAAATTCTTCTTTACGTTGGTATTGTGTTTTATGATCCCAAAGCGATTGCATTTCCGCATCAAGTGAATTGAAATTCTCTTCTTCCGGAACAGTTTCTATATCCAGAAATAAAATGTTATTGAGGTTTATTTTTTCAATCATATTTTTTGCAATGTTTTTTGCCACGAATTTCACAAATTACACTAATTCTTTGCCGTTATAAATATACACAAATTTGATTTTTATCTAATACAAGTTATTTTGTTGAATGAATTTTCTTAAATAAAGTATGATGATTAAGAAGGTTAAGAGAGAAAAAATTAGTGTAATTCGTGGCAAACGAAAAAACTAGAACAAGCTCTGTTGTGTAGTTGGGTTTTCGTGTTCGATTAGCCATTTTTTACGGGATAAACCGCCAGCGTAACCTGTTAAGGAACCATTTGTGCCAATAACTCGATGGCAGGGAACCACAATCCATAACGGATTTTTACCATTGGCCGATGCAACGGCACGAATCGCTTTTACATCGCCCAGTTTTTTGGTTTGATCCATATAACTTACTGTTTTTCCGTATGGAATCTCTAATAAGGATTTCCAAACTTTTTGCTGAAATTCAGTTCCTTTTGGGTTTAGTTTGAAATCGAAATCGGTTCTCTTTTTGTCGAAGTATTCCTCAAGTTGCGAAACGGCTTCTTTTAAAACTTCCGGAATTTCTTTAGATACTTCATTTGTACCAACATCTGAAACGGAAATTACAGAAACGCCGTTTTCATCTCCAACAATTTTGGTGATTCCTAAAGGTGAATTGATATAGACTGTTTCCATAGTTTTTTATTTAACCGCAAAGGGTTTACGCAAAGTTCGCAAAGTTTTTTAAACCATGTAAGTTATATAAGTAAATTTAAGTTTTATCCGCTTTGTTTAGAGATCAAAAAAAGCTTTGCAGTTTGGTTTAAATGAACTTATATAACTTATATGGTTAAAAAAAGGTTTAATAGTTTTCTATGTTAAACTGATACTTTAAATTGTTTTCTAATTTTTCGCTTGAAATTGTCTTTTTGATATTCGATTTTTCATCAATAAACTTCGGTAAAGTCAAGGTTTGTTCTTTAGCTTTTTGAGTATAATATTCTTGTCTTGTGGGATGAAAAGGCGCAACGGCGTTGAAAACTTCATTCCATTTTGACTGATTGATGATTGCTTCAATGATTTTGATACAATCCTTTTGGTGAATTAAGTTTACCGGGGCGTCCGGGTTTTCGAGGTTTTCTTTTCCGGCAAGAAATTTAACCGGATGACGGTCTTCGCCAATTAATCCGCCAAAGCGTAAAATTGTGGTTTGGAAGTTTTGATTGTCTTGTAAAAGAGTTTCCGCCAAAAGCAATTGTTTGCCACTTTCGGTTTCAGGATTCGGAATAGTTTCTTCTGTAATAACTCCGTTTTCGTCTCCGTAAACAGAGGTTGAGCTCACAAAAAGTACTTTTTTTACCGTTGATTTTTCTATAAACGGAATTAAATTTTCTATTTTTTCTACAAAAATCTTTCGTGAAGAATGCGATGAATCAGCATTAGCTCCTCGTAATTTAGGTGGAATATCAATGATTAAGATTTCGCTATTGTCAAGAAAATCATGTATGCTTTCTGAAACACTTTCACTTTCAAGTGCTACCAAAAACGGATTTATTCCTGCATTTTCTAAAACAACAAGTTTATTCTCAGAAGTTGTAGATCCGTTTACGGAATGTCCTTTTTTGATTAGCTTTTTTGCCAAAGGAAAACCTAGCCAGCCGCAGCCTAATATGCTTATTTTTTTCATTTTTTTAAGTTTGCTTTGAATGATAATCTCGCAAAGACGCGAAGTCGCAAAGTTTTTTTGAATAGTCTCCAGCTTTAGCTGGAGAAATAAAATTTGAACAGGAAAAGGGCTTTAGCCAAATCAATATTCGTTTGGCTAAAGCCTTTTTTGTATTTATATTTTACATTAATGTCTTTTTCTTTGCGACTTCGCGCCTTTGCGAGATTAAATTTTGCACACGTTGTATTACAAATCTAAAAAGAAACAGATTTTCTCTTTTCCTTTTGCACCAATTCTGTTGTAAAACTTTATTGCCCTTTCATTAAATTGAGGAGTTCGCCATTGCATGTTGACGCAGTTTTTCTCTTTTCCAATTTCTTTTAGTTTGTTGATTAAGACTTCACCAATTCCACAGTTTCTGGCATTTTCTTCCAAATAGAGACAATCCATATACAAGAAATCACCGGCGCTCCAGGTCGAAAAATCAAAAGTATAAGAGACATATCCTACAATATCATTATCAGTAGCAACTACTAAACAATTTAATTTTGGATGCTCACTAAATAGCTCTTTTTTCAAACCTTCTTCTTTTCCTTCGGGAGAATAATCGGCTTTTTCATATTCGGCATGTTTTTGACATAAAATGACAAGTTTTGGCAAATCTGATACTTCGCACTTTCTTATTGAATATTCCATTGCAGATTGATTTCGTTTTGTAAAAAGGTGATAAAATGATAAAAGTAATCCGGATATTGCTCGTTTTCGCGAATGGCAATAAAGTGTTTTCTTTTCAAACCATTTTTTCCAATTTTAATGGCTTTAATTGGATTATTTTTTAAATGTGGTAACAAGGCCCATTTTGCCATCGACATTACGCCCATATCGGCTTTAACCATTTCCAGAGAAGCTTCAGTCAAAGGGAGAGGAGTAATTTTCTTTGGAGTTACTTTGGCTGGAGCCAAAATAAACTGATGAATCGTAACGGTTTCCATGGGCAGGGAATGAATCAATAAATGTTCGTTGATAAAATCTTCGGCAACAACGTACTTTTTATTCACCCAGGCATGGTTTTCAGAAACCGCCATAACGACTTCGTCCTGAAAAAGTTCAATGTATTTGATATTATTGTCTTTGATCTGATCGCTGATAATGGCAATATCAATGGTGTTTTCTAATAACTTTTGCAGCGGAATATGAGTGGCTTCGGTGACAATTTTCAGCTCAACATTCGGATATAAAAGATGAAATTGTTTTAAAACCGGTGGCAGCCAGTGATAACTCGAAAAACATTCGGTACTAATTCTTATTTCGCCATGTTCGCCATATACCATTTGCTTGATTTGAGATTCGGTTTGCGAGAGTTTCTCCAGAATTTCATTGGCCAGTTCGTAGATTTTCTCGCCGGCTTTGGTTAAAACCAGTTTTTTATTGGTTCTCAAAAAGACTGGAGTTCCTAATTGATATTCGGCTTCTTTGAGTTGGTGGCTCAAGGCCGACTGCGTCAAATGCAATTTGTCTATCGCTTTGGTGATACTTCCTTCTTCAACAATTGCTTTTATTAAACGTAAATGACGGATTTCCATTTTTTGGGAATTAGAATACAAAGGAACAAAATTTTAGATTGGGTTTTCTATGAAAAAAAGTAATCAAGTTGATGAATTCTTTTCGCTTTTATAGAATGTGCTGTTGCGTTACTTTTGAAAAAAAACAAAACCTTAAAAACGGTAAAAATGGAAGCACAAATTAAACACTACGAAAATAAACTGGCCTTCGAAATGGATCCTTCTGATTTGTTTGATGCCTTGAACAATGGCGAAAAAGTAATTGTAATCGATGCAAGAAAAGCATTTGGTTTTGAAGCTGAACATATTCCTACAGCTATTAATATTCCGCATCGTGAAATGACAATCGAAAACACAAAACATCTGGATAAAGAAGTTTTGTATGTGACGTATTGCGACGGAATTGGCTGTAACGCTTCGACAAGAGGCGCTTTGAATATGGCTAAATTAGGTTTTAAAGTAAAAGAATTAATGGGAGGAATAGAATGGTGGAAGTTTGACGGATATGCGACAGAAGGCACAAACGGAGTAAAAGCAGGTTTAAAGATTGAATGCGCCTGTTAAAGAAAAAAAGGCAAACTTTAGACGTAAAGTTTGCCCTTTTTTATGATTTTTATCAGCACTATTCGATGACAATATTATTTTCTGCCGCAATTTTTTTGAAAATGCTTTCTTTGTTTTCTTTTACCATTTTTTGATAAATAGCCCCCATAATCATTTCGGTGTCTTTTGTATATTCTGATTTATCTGCGGTGTAGATTCTGTGCGCTATAAATATATCATTCAATGCTTTTTCGTCATTGTTTATTTGCAAATAGTTTTTTCCTGCTCCAAAATATCCTTCGGCATTGTTGGGTTGGTATTTTATGAGCCTTTCGTAATAATCGATTGCCGTTTTGTAATCTGATTTTAGCGAATAAACTACTCCAATATTCATTAAGGCATATTCGCCTTCGGGATAAATATCCAATGATTTTTTATAATATTTTATGGCATTATCGTAATCCTCCAATTGTCTGTAGCAAACTGCAATATCATCAAGTGCCAAAACAAAATTAGGATCTTGTTTTAATGCAATTTGCAAAGCTTCGATTGCTAATTTGTAATTTTTAGCGAGCATAAAATCTTTTGCAACGGTATAGGAATTCTGTGCCTCTTTGTTTTTAGAATCGTTATAATAAATATCTGCTTTGTTTTCAGGTGCTTTTGGTAAAAATTTCGAACAGGTTTTGGAAATCGTCTCATCTGATTTTTGAAGCAAACTCTTGATTCCTTCTACCGTACTAATCCCTTCTCTTGATTTTGCATCTTTATCTTTTAAAACCACTTCTGCCATTGAATTGGTCAAACAATTCCGGTAGATCTCTTCATTTACTTCTTTGCCTTTTTCCAGACAAGTGCAGGCTTTTGCGGCTATTTTTTCTTCTAAGGTCTGACTCTTAGCATTGAAAAAACTTAAAGTAATAAAAAGCAGAAATGTTTTCTTCATAATGGTTAGGTTAGAAAAATTGTATTTATTCTGGTTTTACAACAGGTTTTAAACTGTCTTTTGCAATAACAGTACTGTCTTTTACTGCGGTTGCAGGCGCAAGAGTAGCTACCGGTGCTGTATATTTTTTTATTTTTTGCTGAATTAAAACTGCATCATTTAAAACAAAAGGAGTAGGCATCATCCAGTCGCTTCGAGGTTTTATTTGTAGCAGCGGATTGGTCATTAGATCGAAAGAACTTTCAATTAAATCCATATCAAAAACAGATGATTTATTGATGTAGAAATCCATGACAAGTGGTTCGTTGCCTACAACATAATAACACAATATTTTTCCGCCATCTCTTTCCAGACGGTTTCCTTTTTCTCCTGAAGTTGCGACACCATTAGCTTTAAAATTAAAAAATGTCATTTTAGGATTCGCATAAATATCGTAACGATTTACTTTTCTGTTTGGAGTAATTTTAATTTTTAAATATCTGTTATTGCCTACAACACTGTCTTTTAAGAAAGCAATCGTTGGTTTTGGAATATCAATAACAGGAGCAATTGCGCTGTAAGTAAAGCCAGAATTGTATTTGCTTGCTAGCGGCAATGAATTTAAACCAACGGCTTTTTGGTTTTTTTCTCCCAAATAGGTGTTTGTCCATTCGTCTAAATTGACATCATAAGTGGTCCATACTGCTGAGTTGGTATTGGCATTATAAACATATAATAAACTGTTTGATTTTGCTTCTCCATGTTGATAACCTGAGTGGTAACCGGCATAGATAAAGAATCCGATTGAAACGGCAAAGAAGAACATCGTCCAGGCTCCTTTTTTAAAGAAGTCACCAAATACGGGAAGTAATAATCCGAAAAGTAAAACGGTTAGAATCGCGCTTCCAAAAAGAATTTTTAAACCTAAACCAACGGGAAACATAACGATGAAAGGCGCAATAATGGCTAATGCAGGAATACTGAATAATAAATTCAATCCTAAACTATAGTGCTGCGTAATGACAAAGATTCCGAATAACAGAATTCCAAAATAAACCGGAATAATCAGGAAACCAGCGCCGGTTAAACTATTGGCTAAAAATGCATTGATGATAATCCAAAGCAGCAAAGGTGCTACAAAATGGTTCATTGTAATTTTTGCTTCTGAAAAATGATGATAGAAAGCAAAAGAAATGGCAATACTTAGTGTTACAAAAGCCCCAATGTAAGCATGACCATTATAAGTAAATCCGTTAAGAAGATCTGAGTATTGCGGATAAATTTGAAGTAGAATTTTCCATCCTAAAAAGGTAACTAATCCTGAGATCGTGATGGCGCCTAAAAGAGGCACAAATCCTCTGAAAATTTCCCTGAAGGTAATGACACGCTTGGCTTTTCCAATAAAAATAAAAAGAATCAATAAGCCTAAAGCAATGATCGTCATTGGGAAAACCCATGTAAAAGGATAACTTATGAAAGAGAACGGAACGCTAAAGTAAACATCATCTTCTGTAGAATTGGTTTCATTTAAATCAACATTCGAAAAATATTTTAATAAAGGCATTAAATATGTTCCCTGATGTTTTAGTGTTGTTTTGCTTAAATGCTGAACATCATCTTGTTGCGTATGATAATTATAATGTCCGTCGATAAAGGCAAAATTGAAACCCTGAATATTTCCCTGTTCTCTAAAAACGGTTAAATCAGTATCGTTAGGAAGCATTTTATAAATACTGTACATCAGCGAATTCGAAACCGGATATTGCGCTTTTGCATTTGCAAATTCTTTTACAAGAGCTTTGTTTCCTTTGTTGGTTTCCATTAACATATAACTTGGTCCGGAAGAACCTCTTGCCTCAAAATTGATAACAAGTCCAACGTCTTTTGCCCATGGATGCTTATTCACAAAAAGAGCGGCTCCGTTTAAGCCCAATTCTTCGGCATCTGAAAAAAGAATGATAATATCGTTTTTATGGGGCTGCTTGGCGTATAAAAAAGCACGAATTCCTTCTAATATAGTCGCAACTCCCGAGGCATCGTCGCTTGCTCCCTTAGAAAATGAATGTGGAGCACTGTCGTAATGGGATAAAAGCAATAGCGCTTTTGAGCTATCAGTTCCTTTTATGCGGGCCAGAATATTTTTAGATTTTACTAAAAGCCCTTTGTCGTTGAGTGTAAAACCTTCCTGAATAGAGGTTTCCAGTCCAATTCGATTGAGTTCAAGTTTAAGGTAATTGGCAACCAGTTCATGATTGGTAGAACCAACATAATGTGGTTTTTGCGCAATAATTTCGACTTGGTTGAGTGCTCTTTCGGTAGAAAAATCAGCAAGTGCTTCTTCATCTTTTGAGATCCATTGCGGCATCATCGAGGCGTATATAATTCCAAGAATTGCTAAAATGCAGACTATGGCCAGAATTGAGGTGGGGTTTTTCTTCATTACGTATTATATTTCTTTTTTAACAAGCATAAAATAATCATTGTCCAAAGATCGATATCCCTGATCATATAGGAAATAGTAGGTATTTCCTGTTTTGGTCTGCAAGATATTGGTAAAGAATTCGAAATCAAAACCTTTATTGATCATTTTATCCCTTGTTGCTTTAGATTTTCCATCAGTATTTAACTCACACAAAATACGGTAATTTTTTCGTAATTTGTTGTTTACATTACGCATGAAATTAGTGCTGTCTTTATTTATTTTATTGTTGTAGGCATTTCTACAGCTGTCTGAACAGAATTTTTTGTCTTCGCGGCCTACAAGTTTTTCGGAACATTCAAGACATGTTTTCATGGGACAAGCTTTTTAATCTCGTACAAATCACTTCGTCTGTCTTTCAAAATTCGTACACTTCCATGTTCATGAAGCTGCTTTAATAAATTTAAGTCAACGTCAACGATCAATGTCATTTCAGTGTTTGGTGTTGCCTCGGCTTTTATACCATTACTCGGAAAAGCAAAATCCGATGGTGTAAATACAGAAGCTTGTGCGTATTGAATGTCCATATTATTCACTTTAGGTAAATTTCCAACGCAACCTGCTATGGCTACATAACACTCATTTTCGATCGCGCGTGCCTGAGAACAATGTTTTACACGTGTATAAGCATTTTGAGTATCGGTTAAAAAAGGTACAAATAAAATGTTCATTCCTTCATCTGACATTATTCTGGAAAGTTCCGGAAACTCAACATCATAACAAATCAGGATTCCAATTTTGCCGCAATCAGTATCAAAGGTTTTAAAGTGAGATCCGCCTTTCATTCCCCAATGTTGCACTTCATTTGGCGTAACGTGAATTTTGGTATACATTTCTGATGTTCCGTCTCTTTTGCATAAAAAACCTACGTTGTACAAGTTCCCATTATCTAAAAACGGCATGCTTCCGGTAATGATATTGATGTTATAAGAAATGGCAAATTCCTGAAAACGTTTTCTGATGGGATCAGAATATCGAGCAAGTTCACGAATGGCTTCGGCCTCAGATAAGTGATTGTAATCGGCCATTAAAGGCGCAATAAAAAGTTCCGGAAACAAAGCAAAATCGGCCCCATAACCTGAAACGACATCGATAAAAAATTCTGATTGTTCAAAAAATTCTTCCAGATTATTCAGCTGGCGCATTTGCCATTGTACCAATCCTAAACGAATAACGCTTTTTTCAAGATTAATTAATTTCGGACTTTCGTCATAGTAAACGTTATTCCATTCTAAAAGCACAGCAAATTCTTTAGATTCTTCGTCGCCTTCAAGGTAATTTTTGATAATTCGTAAAACGTGAAAATCATTACTCAACTGAAAGGAAAGTACCGGATCGTGTAATTCTTTATGTTTTACTTTATCGATATACAATTTTGGCGTCATCTTTTTTGCATGTTGAGAATAATTTGGAATTCTTCCTGCAAAAACAATGGCTTTCAGGTTTAATTGCTCGCAAAGTTCTTTACGTGCATCATATAAACGGCGGCCTAAACGCAAACCGCGATAATTAGGATGGATAAAAACGTCTATACCGTACAATATTTCCCCATCAGGATTATGGGTTGAAAAAGTATAATCTCCAATAATTTGTCTGTAATTGTGTCTTTTGTCTACTAATTTTTCATCGACAATTAGCGATAATGCTGATCCTACAACTATACCGTCAACTAGTATAACCAGTTGGCCTTCAGGGAATATTGAGAGTAATTTTTTTATATCATTAGATCTCCAGTATGAATTCGCCATTTCTGGATACGATTCTACCATTGAATTTTTTAACTGCTGATAGTCGTCGAATTCTAAATTTCTTAATTCGACTTTATTGATTTTTGTTTGCATTGTAGTATGATTTTTGTTAAATATACGGAAAAACATTTCCATTTACAAACGTTTACAAATAGTTACAACCGATTATTTTTTTGAACCTGTCGCATCTTTGCCATGTTGAATTTGATATACGAACATTTAAATATTATACGCCATGAATGCAATGAAAAACAGAGTACAATGAATTGGTAACGCAGGAAATGATCCGGACGTCAGAACTTTAGACAGTGGAAGAAAATTAGCCTATTTGACTATTGCTACAAATGAGAAATACACCAATGATAAAGGTGAAAAAGTAGAACAAACCGAATGGCATCGTGTGACCGCCTGGGGAAAAACTGCTGAAATTATCGAAAAATATGTGGTGAAAGGGAAGGAAGTCGCTGTGGAAGGAAAACTAACCCACAGAAGTTATGACAATAAAAACGGTGAAAAAAGATATGTGATCGAAGTTATTGTCAATGAGATTTTATTGCTTAGCAGATAACGTTTAATCAGATTTGAAAGTATTTAGCAAACCCGACAGATTTTTAAAATCTGCCGGGTTTAATTTTGGATCAAAATGCAATTATAAAAGAGAAGCACCATTACTATCCGTTGAAAGTATTTCGCTCATATAGTCGAAAAACGGTCTCATATTTTTACAAGTGTCTAAAGCCTGTTCTAAAAATAGCGGACTCAAAACTTCGTCATCTGTAAAACGTTTGATAATCAAAAACTGTTTGTAGCGAAGCAAATCGATGGCTTCGTGAGTGATCTCATAACCTTTTGGTGCTGTTTTGAGTTGTTCGCCTTGTAAGGTTCCAAAAGTTTTTACAAACGATTTTGATTGTAATATTTTCTTCATGGGTTCGGCATCGTGGGCAAATTCACTTCGTATTCGTTTTAAGTCTACAGCATTTGGCCCCCAAAAGCCACCTGCAAAAAAACTGTTTCCTTTTTCGATATGAAAATAATAGCCGCCACGTCTTGCACTTGTTGCTCTGGTATAGCTGCCGCCCCAAAAGGTTTTAAAAGGAGTTTTGTCTTTAGAAAATCGAATATCACGATAAATTCTGTATACACTTTTTTTGCCCGAAGAGGTTTCTAAAACATCAGTTTTAGAAAGTTCATGAAGTAGGGCACCTGCAAAGGTTTCTATATGATTGAGTTCTTTTAGATATTGAGGCTTATTTTCTTCAAACCATGGCTTGTTATTGTTTTCTTTGAGCTGGGTCAAAAAATCAAGGCTGGATTTGGGTATGATAATGTTGTTTTTCATAATTGAATTGGTTGGTATTATTAAAATAAAAAGAAAATTATACTTTAAACTAAAAACCCACCAAATTTCTTGGTGGGTTTTATATATTTTAGTTAAGCAGTTTTTTTGAATAAATCAAACATAGGACAACGCGAGCAGCGTTTCTTTTCGCTTTTTTTATATTTCTCACAACAAGAAGATTTGCAGTTTTCCAAGTTTTTAATCTTGTCAAGGAGCTCTTTCTTCTTCTTTTTCTTTTTGTCCTTTTTCTTGTCCTTATCTTTTTCTTTCTTGCCCAATTTTCCTCCGTATTTAAAAACAGAAGCAAATATAAAAGAAAATAGTTATTTTTAAGTATTCTAAATAAATTTTAACTTTTTTTATTTTGGGTTAATAGCAATAGAGCTGGTCACCGTTAATTGCTGAATATCACGGTCAAACAAGTAAAGACCACCTTTATCATCACCAATCAAGTTGATTTTATCTAAGATAGATTTAGCTGTTGCTTCTTCCTCGATTTGTTCTGCTACATACCATTGTAAGAAATTATGTGTTGCATAATCTTTTTCTGAAAAAGTAATATGTACCAATTCATTGATAGATTCTGAAACAAAAATCTCATGGTTGTAAAGGGTTTCAAACATTTCTTTGAATGTAGAATAAGATGTTTTTGGCGCTTTAAGATCGGTAATCTGAGCGTGACCTCCGCGTTCGTTGATATACTTAACTAGTTTAAGCATATGTGCGCGCTCTTCGTCTGATTGGGTATACATAAATTGTGCAATCCCCTCTAATCCGTGTACTTCAGCCCAACAAGCCATAGAAAGGTAGGTTTGCGAAGATTCTGCCTCTATGCGAATTTGCTTGTTTAAAGCTGCTTCAATATTTTTCGATAACATAATGATGACTTTTTTGTAAAGTTAGAAAAAATAATCGGTTCAGGTTTTTTGAAATCGACAAACAGAAGGCATTTGTATTAATTCTCAATAATTTAAGGTTTGTCAGCCGGAAAAGATTTCGAAAAAACAGCTTTGTCAATGATAGGATTTGAAGGTTCTTCAGGAATAAATCCGTCTGTGAATTTTCGCATGACATATTGTTTTAAAGCAGTATCATAATATCCCAGAATGTAATAATTTTTAAATTTTAATATACTTGGCAATGTTGCTTTTCTGTTTTGATCTAAAAAATAATTAATGTTATCAGCTGCCAAAGGCTGTTGCTGCGGATTAACGAATTCAAAATTACGATCTAAGGTACTTTCGAAGAAAACACTTTCGGAGTTGAAAGTCTGAGCATAATTCCAACTGTATAATTCATCATTTACGGTATAATACATTCTTTCAATTCTTGGCACTCCGCCTAAAGTTACCAACGTATTCTGGCTATTTTTGAAAACAGATAAACCTATGTCTAAATAAGAAAGGCGTTGCAAAAACTTGCTCGTTTTTTTTAATTCTTTTGGTTTCTGTATATCACGTTGTATTAGCAAAGGCGAACTTTTAAAACGAATAGTATCATTTTTTGAGACCTTAAAACTTTTTACTGTTGTTCCGGAATTATAATCTTTTACATCAAATAGAAGTTCATCCTGATTGGCATTGATCTGATAAATTTTATCATTATAGAAAAATGAATTACTTAACTTTTTAGCGTTTGCAGTTGCAGATTGGATAAAGTTTTTTTCAGACAAATTATTGTTTTCAAGATTAAGATCAAACACCTGGGTTTTATTAGGATTATAATCTAATGTCAAAATCAAATGATCAGTGGTCATATAAATTTTGCTTTTTTTGGTGCCTTTGTCCAAAGGATTGTACTCGTCTGATTCGATTTTCTCGATAGGATTTTCATTAATCACCTGATTGAATGTCATGAATTGTGTTTTCCTGTTCTGGAAAGTAAAACGCGAAAAATCAAATTCTTTTTCATCTACGATCCCGTTTTTAAAAGTATATACATTTAAATCAGGTTGATTGAGATCTTTTGAAAGGATATAAAATAAATTGTTTTTCTGGAAAGTGTTGATGATTTGCTGTGTAGTAAAAGGAAATTTAAACATTAAAACTTTATAAGTCTTTGTTTCTAAATAATATTTGATGACCAGAATACTTGTGTCATCATCTGTAGACCAATATAAAGTGGGATTACCATCTTCGCTAAAACTATACCCAATTATCGATTTGTTTTTGAAATTGCTATGCGAAACCGTAAAATCGTCCTTTAGAAATAAAGCACTATTGTATTTTAAGATGGTAGTCTTTTCAGTGTTGGCTGCAAAAGCAAAGACATCATGAGTTATTGTATTCTCAACATTTAAGATCTGATTGGATTCGTCGTATTTTTTTAAATCTAAAGGATAAGAATTCAATACCGTTTGGGCAAACAGTGCTGATTTAAAGAGGAGAAGAAAGAATAGAAATAATGATTTTTTCATGTGGTTTTTATCGACAATAATCATTCCAAATTTATCGCTTTATTTTGTAACCGGTACAAATGAATTCATGAAACTAATTAAGTTTTGTGTTTCTTAAAAAGGATTATTTTTTATTACTAAAAAGAGTAAGGTTACCTTAGCTTAAAGGTATAAAAAAAGTCCTAAAGAAAATTTTCTTTAGGACTTGATTTTTTTATTGTCAGGGAGATTATTTTACTCTAAAAGTAACTCTTCTTGCCAATCTTCTGGCTTCTTCAGAATCTTTTTGAATTGATGTATCAGCTCCATTAGCCACAACATTTAATTTAGAAGATGCAATACCTGCTTTTTCTAAAATAGTTTTAACATTATTAGCTCTTGCATTTGATAATTTCTCGTTGTATTCTGACTCACCAACCTGATCTGCATAACCCAGGATATCCAAATTAGCTGAAGGATTTTTTCTTAAATAACTTAAGACAACATCAATCGCAGCGGTTGAATTTTCGATTGGAGTCGATTTGTTAAAGTCAAAATAAACGCTGTAATATTTATCATTAATCATTCTTTAACAACATCTTTGTTTTCAACAACAGTGTTTGTAACAGGTTTTTCTACGATAACTTGTTTAGATGGGATGTTTTTTATCTGAGCTTCAAGTTCAGCAAGTTTGTTGTCATATGCTGTAAGATCAACATTCTCAGAAATTACTGTCCAGTCAGCATGTTTTGCATTTTTACCTAAGTAAACTTGCAAACCAACTGTTCCGTTGAACACAAGCCCTGAAAGTCCTCTTGAATTTGTAAGACCTGCTCCGTCAAAAGTATTATCCTGAAAAGCATTAACAATCGTAGTAACATCACCTGTTAAAGCAATACGGTTTGATAATCTAATTTGACCTGTAAAACCAGCAATGAAGTTATCCATTCTGTCTTTTATATGTAAGTCTTCATTTTCTAATTGAGCAACCCCAATACCGGCATGACCTAATAAACCAATAGTTTTAGTCCATGTTTCAAAATTCATGATTCTTCCTAAGTTGGCTACCCCTTGTAAATCAACTCTGTAATATTTAGAGTCAAAATTAAGTGAGTTACCATGATCCGTGAAACTGTTGTATCCGAAATCAGCTTTTAGACCAAATTTGTTGTTCATCATGTATCTTACACCTAAATCAGCAGTAAATGGACTAACTCTTGCAGTGTAATAATTATCAGACATTGGACGCTGAGGTTTGTTAAAACCACCGGCTAATTCGATCGACCATTTGTTATAGTCATTTCCGCTATTTTCTGTTTGCGCGTGTAGGTTGTTGAAAACCAGCGAAAACGCTAGAATAATTACATTTTTTTTCATTATTATTTGAGATTTTTAAATTCACCCCAAACAAACAATTTATTGTAAGAATTACTTTCCAATAAAAGCCATAATAATAACAGAATAAGGTTAAAAAATGATTTTAATTATTCATGAGCCCTTGAAAACAATCGACAAACTGGCCCATGTGCAAACCATCCATCAAACCATGATGAACATGTACCGACATGGAAATAGTTCTTTTTCCGGTTGCTGAAGTAATCATTTTTCCAAAAGAAATTTTAGGACAACTATCTGGAAATGTGTAATTACGTGCATGCGAAAGCGAAGTAAAATTCAACCACGGAATTGAAGAGAAATGAATCAGATTGTCATCATCGAATGATCTTGTAAAAAGCCCGCTTGTGTTTTGAATGCGCTCAATCTCGGCTAAAGCATTTTGTTTGAATATCTTAAAATCAGCATTGTATTCGATTAAAGAGAATCCGAAAGTGCCATCTTCGCGTCCAATTGTTGCCGATGCGTCAACACGATCATTAATATAGATCTTGTCATCGGCAATTCGATATTTAAAATTCTCGATTGTATTTACTGCAACTAATGTTTTGTGTAAATAATAGATAAAGAAAGAAGCTTTAAGGCTTTTTGCCGTTTGATAGGCTTGGGTACAATCAATTTCTACGGTTGCACCAAAAAAAGGCTCTTCCATTTGTCTGAAATGCTGGAAATGTTCTTTTCTGTTCCAGTTTTCTAAATCCAAAAGTGTTTTCATTATGATAAGTTCTGAAGTACTTCAGTAATTTTTTCGAATGAACTAAAATGTTCGTGTTCGACTTTATGACTAATTTTTTCGTGTTCCCAAGTGGTGTGAAACGGAATGTGAACGGCGTAACCTCCAAGTCCTAAAACGGGCAAAACATCAGATTTTAATGAATTTCCGATCATTAGAAACTCATGTGCCTGAATGTCTAAACGCCCTAATAATTTTTCATAATCGATTTCCTGTTTGTCTGACATTACTTCGATATGGTGAAAATAATGCCCCAAACCAGAGCGGTGCAATTTGCTGTGCTGGTCTTTTAAGTCGCCTTTTGTGGCAACAACCAATTTGTATTTTCCGTGTAAAGCCTGCAAAGTTTCTTCGACTCCATCCAGAAGTTCGATTGGTTTTTCGAGTAATTCTTTTCCGTATTGAATGATTTTTTCGATCACCTCAATCGGGATGGTATTGTTCGAAATATTCATTGCCGCTTCAATCATCGACAAAATATAGCCTTTGATTCCGTAACCGTATAGAGGTAAATTGTCAATTTCGATCTTAAATAATTCCTGCGAAATGCCCTGATGCGAAAGATAATCTTCCATCAAAGCACAGAATTTATGCTCCGTTTCCTCGAAGTAAGGTTCATTTACAAATAAAGTATCATCAGCATCAAATGCGATTACTTTTAAGTTTGGTATTTTGTTTCTATGTAACATGTGTTTTTTGTTTCAAGTTTGTTTTGTTTCAGGTTTTTTTGCCACAGATTAAAGGATTACAATGATTTAAAAAAATCTGCCTAATCTGCCTGGAGCTTTTTCGCCACGAATTTCACGAATTAGCACTAATTTTTTTGCCACAGATTAAAGGAGTAGAATGATTAAAAAAATAATCTGCTCAATCTGCGTGAAGCTTTTTCGCTACTAATTTCACTAATTGACATTAATTCTTTTGCCAGAGATTAAAGAATCACAATGATTTAAAAAAAAATTTGCCCAATCTGCCCAATCTGCGAGAGAACCTTTCCGCAACAAATTAAAAATAAATCCGTTTAAACCCGCGTCATCCGCGTGCCATTTCTCAATCTTATCCCTTATTAAACAGTTTCTTCAAAGAGATCGTCTTATCATAAAACGTAATCCTGATTCCGAATAGCAAAATGATCCCGCCTAAAACCATTTGTAAAGTTATTTGTTCTTCTAAAAACAACCAAGCTAATATAGATGTAATTACCGCCTGACTCAATAAACTTAACGAAACTCTTGTAGCGCGCATGTGTTGCGTGGCGTAACTAATCGAAAGCCATGCACACAATTGGCACATTACTGCCTGCAGAACCAATACAAACCATCCCGTATCTGAGAATCCGGTAAAAGACTCGTTTAATGCATAACAAAGTATTCCTAAATAAATACTTGAAGCCACTAAATTGATTGTCATAAACGATAGAACATCAACATGCGAAAGCACATTTTTACTCACCAAAAGATAAATAGAATAAAGAATTCCGGATAATACAGCGAATAAAAAGGCCTGATTAAAATTCAATTCCAGAAAAAAGCTAAACCCCACCAAAGTGATCATTCCGAATAATGAAACTATGGTCCCAATCCAGAAATTGGTTGCCGGTTTTGATTTTAAAAAGAAAAAAGAACCAATCCCCACCCAAACCGGAGATAGATTTGTTAATAAAGAAGCCTGAGTAGCACTTGAATCCTGAATGGCAATATTCCAAACGGCAACATCTGAAGCAAATAAAATCCCACAGAGCGCTGCTAAAAGAACGTATTTTGTCTTTGGGAGCTTGAAATTTTTAGTAATAAGGACATAAGGCAAAAGTAAAGTCAAGGCAATAGACATGCGATAAAAAGCCGAAATTAATCCAGATGCTAATTTTAGTTTAACCAATATGGGGAATATCGAAATACAAAGTATTCCGCAGATTAGGGCTAATCTTGGTTTGGTAATTTTCATTGTAATGCATTTCGAACTTACTAAAATGAACTTTGTAAGTGTTTTTAAATCTTTTTTAAAGTAAAATTGCGTGAAGCAAAGTTCACGCAATTTATAGAATATACAATAATAAGTTGATTCTTATTCTTCTTTTTCTACCACTTCAATTGTTGGAGGTACTTCAGGAGCGTCTTCCCCTTTTAGGTAAGATGGTAGATTAAGTCCGGCCATATTAAATAAATCATTCAAAGGAGGGACGGTTTTCATCATTCCTGAAACAAAGTTTGCCGTTGATGAATTTCCGTTTTCGCCCTGACCATTTCCGGAATCCCAAACCGTGATTTTATCAATTTTGATGTTTTTAACAGCTTCAACCTGAGTTTTAACCAATTCAGGAAGTTTTTCTAATAACAATAATTGGAACGCTTTGCTCGGATCTCCTCCTGCAGCAGCCACAACTTCTTTATAACCTTCAGCTTGTTTTGTCAATATTTCAAAGAGACCTTTTGCTTCTGCTTCCATTTTTGCAAAAATTGCGTCCGCTTCTCCTTTTGCATTCTCTCTTATGGTTTCGGCAGCAGCCTGAGCTTCGATAATGGCTCTTTGTTTGGCAATTTCGGCAGGAATTACAATGTTGGCAATTTGGGTAGAACGTTCTCTTTCAGAACGAGCCAACTCGGCTTTTTGCTCTGCAACATACGATTCTTCTAATGCTTTTGCTTGTTGTACTTTCTCAGCGGTTATAGCAATACGCAATGATTCTGCTTCTTTTTCTCTACGTAAAGCTTCAGAATTTGCGATTGCAATCTTAGCTTCGTTTTCTCCCTGAATCGCAATTGCATTTGCTTCAGATGTTTTTACCCTTGTATCTCTTGCTGCTTCTGCTTTTCCAATCGTTTCATCTTTAGAGGCAGTTGCAATACTAATTTCTCTGTCTTTTTGCGTAATAGCGATTTTTACGTCTCGGTCTCTGTGCGTTTCAGCAATTTGAGTGTCTTTTTCTCTATCGGCAAGAGCTTTACCGGTTTCTCCAATTTTTTCCTGTTCAGCAACACTAATTTTTGCTTCGTTGATTGCTTTCGCAGCAGCTTCTTTTCCTAAAGCTTCGATATATCCAGACTCGTCTTTAATATCGGTAACGTTTACGTTGATTAGTTTTAAACCAATTTTCTTTAATTCGCTGTCAACATTTTTCGAGATATTATCCAAAAATTTATCACGGTCAGAATTGATTTCTTCAATAGTCATCGTAGCAATTACCAAACGCAATTGTCCAAATAGAATATCTTTTGCCAGTTCCTGAATTTGTTCTGATGATAAACCTAAAAGTCTTTCAGCCGCCGTATTCATGCTGTCTGATTCAGTAGAAATAGCGATTGTAAATCGACACGGAACATCGACTCTAATGTTTTGTCTACTCAGGGCATTGGTTAAATTAGCCTCGATCGAAAGCGGTTTTAAATCTAAAAAAGAATAATCCTGAATTACAGGCCAGATAAAGGCACCACCTCCGTGAACACATTTTGCCGATGTGCCACCTGTACGACCATAAATGACTAAGATTTTATCAGAAGGACAACGTTTGTACCTTGATATTAATGCCGAAATTGTTACGAATAAAACGATTGCCGCAACTGCAATTAAAATAATTGGGTTCATGCTTGGTTATGTTAAATGGATTCTACTATTAAAATATTGTTATTCTCTATTTTTACTACTCTAACTACTGCTCCTGAAGGGATTCTTTCATTTTCGGTCATGGCTTCTAATTCATGAAAGGCACCATTGACACTGATCATGATTTTGCCTTTTCCTTTTTTGTTTTCCGGAATCGTCAAATAAACTTCGGCAGTTTTGTTTAATGTATTTGTAATTTTAAAAGAATTGTCTTCGGCTAATTTTTGTACTTGTTTGATAACCAGAAAGAATAAAACAACAAATAGAACCCCAACAATAAATGAAGCAATGATAAGCACTACTGGTTGATCGCCAATTGTGGAATAAAAAGAAATTCCTGTCCAGCTAAAACCTAATAGAAAATTGATCAGATTTCGTAACGAAAAAAGCTGAAAATCTGAACCTCCATCATGTACATCGCCATGAAAATCAGTATCAAAACCATCGGCTACGTCAAGACCTGTAAAGGTGATAATGGTTTGAATAATAAAAATGATACTCGTTGGAATAGCGATATACCAAAAGGATTTAAGTAAGGTGGGTAAACTATCTAAAAGTTCGATCATTTTAGGTTTTTTTAGAATGATTTAGGCGCTAATATCTTACTTTTTATGAAAGAAAACTAATTTCAATTAAAATTGGTGTTCTTAGTTTATAACTATCATAAAACGAGGAATTATGTTGTTGAGTAGAGAATTATAATATTTACTTTAGATTCGATAAAACGGTCCCGAGTTTCCATTAGGATAACTCGGGAATTTAAGATTTTAATCAGCAAATTTTCTAATGATATATTCTTTGGTTTTATTATCATAATAACCCAAATAATAAAAATTACTAATCTTAAATAAGGTTTGTGATGAAACGTCGGTGTTCTTGTCAAAAAACGTTCTGATTTTATCAAATGCCAAAGGTTGTAATTCGCCTTTTATATTATTTCCTTCTTTGTCAAATAAACCTTCAATTTTTATGACTTTCCTATTAGTATATGAGTTGAAGTTTTCCATTGTTGGATTGTACACCGCTACTGAAATCAAAGCTCCAATTAAACCAAATTGTCCTAAAGCCGCTTGTCCGCCTGATTGCTGAGTTGAAGAAACACCTCCAAAAGTAATTAGGGTATTTTCGCCAATATGATAGCAAGAAAGACCAGCATTTAAATTGTTTACTTTTCTAATAAACTGCGCTGAGGTTTCTAAGGTTCTTTTTCCTCCAAAGAAATCTCCACCTTCCTGATATATTTCGGAATTCTTGAATTCAATTGGTTTGGTAATATTAGCAAAATGTTCTTTTAAGATATTGTCATCCAAATCTTTTATGGTAAAATATAAAAGATCTGATGAAGTTTTTACCTGATACAGTTTATTCTCAAAATAGAAAGAGTTAGAATTTAAAGATGTACGATCTCCTGGTATAAAATGTTGTTTTATCATTTTTTCTGTAGCAGTGAACGTGTTTAGATCAATAGTAAAAACCTGGGTAAAGTCAACATTAGTATCCAGAGTTATTATAATTTGGTTTTTATTAAAGTAACATTTTCTCTTTTTGGCTCCATCGGTTAATGAAGTTGGGTTTTCAGGGGTGATATACTTTAGTGTATATGGAAGTTCAAAAGGAAGTAAATTTTCACTTAATGTTCCATCTAAATCTGTTTTTGCATAAGTTCGTTTTACAAAGTGAAATCCTTCCAGCGAAATTGTTTTTGCATTATAGTTTCCGTCTTTGTCAAAAATATGAAGTTTCAAATTACTGCTTTTCTTGATAAAAGTTAAAATATAGAAATTCTCATTTTCGCTGAATTTTTGTAGAATTTTCTCTTCTTTTAATACAAGAGAATATTGTTTTGTTTCGACTTTTCGCGTATTAAAATCAAACAATTGCGTATAAATGTCCTGATAATTATCAGACGACCAGAATAATCTAGTATTGTTATTGCTGATATTATAACCAATCATATTGTCATAAGTCTTAGCACTTGGTCTTTCGGTAGAAATACTATCAACAATTTGCATGTTTTCGCTAAGATGAATGGCTTTTACTTTTATTTTGTCACTAACAAATAAAGTAACATCCTTTTTTTTAGTATTTACAACCTGAAAAATGTCACGATTCTTTTTTAATTCAACAGGAGTAGAACTTACAATATCTTGAGAAAAAGAAAGTAAACTATTTAAAAATAAAGAGGTAAGGAGTAATTTTTTGAACATATAAAGATTTTTTTTGACGAATATCTTGTTTTTTTTTGAAAGTAAAAGGATAGTAAATAAAATGTTTCAGAATTTCCTTTTAAAAGGAAAAGCGAGAATCTATTAAGTGATTAACAAATTCACGTTTTTTTAGTAAATATAAAATTTTAGTTTAAACTTGTTTCGTTTACAAATGCAAACCAAGAATCATAATTGTGCCTAACGGCACAAAAAAAAGATGTGCATTGCACATCTTTAATATTTTGATTTTTACAAAATCTTAATTTATAGTTTCACCATTCGGAGCATCAGTATCAGGATTTACGAAAACCAGTTTACCTTCAGTATTTGTTGTCATTAAAATCATACCCTGACTTTCAACTCCGCGTAAGGCTCTTGGCGCCAAGTTCGCTAAAACCGTAACACGTTTACCAATGATTTCTTCTGGCGAAAAGCTTTCGGCAATTCCAGAAACTATCGTGCGAACATCAATTCCGGTATCGATTTTTAGCACCAAAAGTTTGTTTGCTTTTGGCATTTTTTCGGCTTCGATGATCGTTCCTACACGTAAATCCATTTTGGCGAAATCCTCATATTGAATTAAATCTTTTTGAGGTTCAGCTTTTTTGTTTTCGGCGATATTAGCTGTTTTTGTAGCTTCCAATTTATCTATTTGTTTTTGTATTTCTTCGTCTTCGATTTTTGCGAATAATAATTCGGCTTCACCAATTTGGTGACCTTCCGGAATCAATTCTGAATTTTCAGTAACATCATTCCAGTTCAATTTGCCTTCGTTTTTCAGGATTCTTGACAATTTAGCCGCAGTAAAAGGTAAAAACGGTTCAGCCAAAATGCTCAACGCAGCAGCAATTTGCAGCGCCACATACATTTGAGTTTTTACACGCTCCGGATTGTCTTTCATTACTTTCCAAGGCTCTTCATCGGCAAGATATTTATTTCCTAAACGAGCCACATTCATCAATTCACCCAAAGCTTCACGGAATCTGTAACGCTCTACCGAACTTGAAATCACGGCTGGATACGCTTTTAATTCTGCTAAAGTGTTTTCGTCAACTTCAGATAATTCATTTGGAGTTGGGATAAATCCGTCGTAATATTTGTTCGTTAGAACCACCACACGATTAATGAAATTTCCAAAAATGGCAACCAATTCATTGTTATTTCTTGCCTGAAAATCTTTCCAGGTAAAATCATTATCCTTAGTTTCTGGAGCGTTTGAGGTTAATGCATAACGTAAAACGTCTTGTTTCTCCGGAAATTCTTCCAGAAATTCGTGCAACCAAACTGCCCAGTTTTTAGAAGTCGAAAGTTTATTTCCTTCCAGATTCAAAAACTCATTTGCAGGAACATTGTCCGGCAAAATATAGCTTCCTTCGGCTTTAAGCATCGCAGGGAAAATGATACAGTGGAAAACAATATTGTCTTTCCCAATAAAATGAACCAGTTTTGTGTCTTCATCTTTCCAGTATGGTTCCCAGTCTTTTCCTTCGCGCAGCGCCCATTCTTTAGTCGATGAAATGTACCCGATAGGCGCATCAAACCAAACGTATAATTTTTTTCCTTCGGCACCTTCAACCGGAACATCAATTCCCCAATCAAGGTCACGTGTTACTGCACGAGGTTCCAATCCGCCGTCAACCCAAGATTTTACTTGTCCGTAAACATTAGGTTTCCAGTCGTTTTTATGTCCAACAAGAATCCATTCGGTTAAGAATTCAGTATATCTGTCAAGAGGTAAAAACCAGTGTTTAGTCGATTTCAATATCGGAGTTTCTCCCGTAATTGTCGATTTTGGGTTTATTAAATCCGTCGCATTCAAAGTCGATCCGCAATTTTCGCACTGATCTCCGTAAGCTCCGTCATTGCCGCATTTAGGGCAAGTTCCCACTACGAAACGGTCTGCGAGAAACTGATCTGCTTTTGCATCATACAATTGCTCTGTTGTTTCTTCAATAAAATCGCCTTTATCATACAATGTTCTAAAGAATTCCTGAGCCGTATCATGATGAATCTTAGCCGAAGTACGGGAATAATTATCAAACGAAATTCCGAAATCATTGAATGATTTTCTAATAATTCCGTCATATTTATCAATAACTTCTTGTGGTGTAATTCCTTCTTTTTTGGCTTTCATCGAAATTGCAACGCCATGTTCATCACTTCCGCAAATAAACGCAACGTCTTTTCCTTGCAAACGTAAATATCTCGAATAAATATCTGCAGGCACGTAAACCCCCGCCAAATGCCCAATATGTATAGGTCCGTTGGTGTAAGGCAATGCCGCCGTAATAGTATATCTCTTTGGATTCTGTATCATAACTCAATTTTATTGAGTGCAAAAATAAGCAATAGAATTGAGATTTTGTTGTTCTGCGGAAATTCGCTGGGTCTTTTTAATCTCGCAATCCCGATAGCTATTGGGAGCATGGCGCAAAGTTCGTTTAAATTAATGCCACAGATTAAAGAATTAAAATGACTTTTAAATTAAAATCTGCTCCATCTGGTGGATCTGCGTGAAACAAAAACTTTGCGGCGCTTCGACTTCGCCCAGCCTGACAGGTGCATTAAAACCTTTGCGACTTAGCGCCTTTGCGCGATTATTTCAAACCAATAAATAAAACCTCCGCGAATCTCTGCGAAAACCTCCGTGCATCTCTGTGGTAAAACTTAAAATAGAACCAATTTAAACTAGCTCCCTAATTAAAATCTTAAAAATTTATTTCGCAATCTTTGCCCTGGAAAAAAACAAAAACAAGTTATGAGCAAGACAAAATTAATCATCAATAAAAACGGATCTATCAAAATCGAAGGTGATTTCGAAATCATGGATTCAGAAGGAACAGTTTACGGACTACAAGGAAGAGCTGCATTAGGACTTTGCCGTTGCGGATTATCTGCAAACAAACCTTTCTGCGATGGAGGACACCGTAATAATTTCGAACACGATTCTATCGCATTCGATTTACCACCAATGAAAACAAACTAAGAAAATATTCTGGTTAAGATAAAAAGCTGCATTTTTTGATGCAGCTTTTTTTGTGTTGTAAATTTTGTTTTTGAAGGAATTTTCAAACAATAATAATTAAGAGAAACTCTTAAAAAAAGAATTTATATTTACAAAAAAATGTAAGAAAATAGAAAATGAAAAAAATACCACTTCTAGCACTGTTTTTGAGTTTTGTTTTGACACAAGCTTAAACACAAAAAGCTATTTCGGGTGACTGGACGTCTTTTAATCAAACGATAGACATTCAGACTTCTGTAAAGAAAAAGTTTAAAGTAATTGCTTCCGTTAGAGTCGAAACTACTGAGCCTAAATCCTGGGCGGGAGTTTGGGCACGAGTAGATACAAAAAATGATGAAGATGGTTTTTTTGATAATATGAGTGACAGACCAGTAAAATCAAAAGAATGGCAATCTTATACGGTAGAAGGAACGATCGATGAAAACAGCAAATCATTAAGTTTTGGCGGTTTGTGTTTGAATAACGGGAAATTCTACTTTGATAAATTTGAATTGCTAATCGAAAACGCAAAAGGTGTTTTTGAGCCTTTGGTTGTTTTAAATTCAAGTTTTGAAATGCCGGTAAAAAATGGAGACATACCAAAATGGAGTTTTGGAATATCTAAAGGCAAAATTGTTAAAATCAAAGAATATAAAATTTCTTCAGATAAATCCAGTGTTGATGGCAAAGCCAGTTTGTTACTCGAAGGAAGTGGAATCAAACCAAGACAAGAAGCAAGAATTGGAGATATTGAGGGCGCTTCGCCAAAAATTGGCGATATGATCTCGATGCTCGAGGACCTTAAAGGTCGTGTTGAAAGAACGGTAAAAGACATGAGCCAATATGAAATTGATTATTTGCATGATGAACAAGCCAATAGAATTGGAGCATTGGTGATGCATTTGGCTGCAGCCGAAAAATATTATCAGGTTTTTACCTTTGAAAACAGAGGTTTTAATGAAGAAGAAAAGAAAATATGGCAAAAAGCTTTAGACTTAGAACAAGGTGGGCGAGACGAATTTAAAGGTCATGATATACAATATTATCTGGATATTTATAATGAAGTACGTGCCAAAACTATCTCAGAATTAAAGAAAAGAGACGATGCCTGGTTTGCTGAAATTCAGCAAAGATACGACTGGACAAATCAATATTGTTGGTTTCATGTTATGGAACATCAGTCAAGTCATTTAGGACAGATTTTGTTTTTAAAGAAACGTATTCCGCCTCAACAACAACCACCAAAAATACTTGAACAAGAGATTAAAAAATAAATTCCGATCATAAAAAAAGCTGCATAATGCAGCTTTTTTTATGATTCATGTTCTTCAATTATAAACTGAAGAACATTTTCAAAATAGTCTTTTAGATTTTTATAAGGATGTTCACCTGGATGCCAATTTGCAAACTTCCAATATTTCCATTCTTCGTCTTTTGTTTTCGGAGGAAGTAGTAAGAAATATTGTTCTTGGGATATTCCTGCAATTAGAATAACATTATCTAATTAGGGTAGATACGCATAAGCTTCAATTACAAAATCATCAATATTTTTTAAGAAGTCAATGTTTTCTATATTTTCAAAACTTTGTTCAATATCATTTGGTGCTGAAAAACCATTAGTTATTCGAATGAATTCGATATAATTTTCTGGTAGTTTTATGCCAAGTTTGTTTTCTGCATCATTTATCTGTTTTTCGGTAGCGGGAATAGTTCCGAGCCAATTGTTTTCAATTTGTTCAGATGTAAAATTGAAATCTTCGTATTTAATTGCCTTTTCCGAAATACTAATTAGTAAATTTTTTTTCATCGTTCTATATGTGAATTTCCCCTCGCATGGTTATAACCGCAGAACCACCCACCAAAATATCATTTTCTCTGGCCATGACTTCAATCAGTGAAGGCTGATTTAGTTTTACACCTTGCAGGATTTTATATTCGGTATTGGGTTTTGTGTATTTGGTTTTGGTTAAAAAGCCAATTAAAGGCCCCGCTGCTGTTCCTGTAGCGGCATCTTCGTCAATCCCAATTAAAGGATTAAAGAATCTGGCTTCGACTATATTTTCATGTTTAGCATCGAAAATGGTATAACAATAAAAACCTTCAAATCCGTATTCTTTAGAGATTTCGATTAAGCGTTTATTATCCGGAATGCAATCGTGCAAAAAACGTCTGTTTTTTATAGGCACCATTATATGCGCCACTTCGGTTTGAACAATTGTTGGAAGAAGATCACCAACCGTTAAATCATCAATGGCCAAACCAAGTGCTTTTGCTATTAACGAAGCTGGAACTTCCTGCAATGCTACAGCCGGTTTTTGATGCATTTGAACCACAGGATATTCGGTAACGGGATCAAAGCTTGTTGTAAGAGGTATAGGGTTGTCTTTCATGATGACAAAACGATTGGTTTCATTTTGTTCATGAAATAGGGAGATTTTTTTGAATAATGCCGCGCAAACTGCACCTAATAAATTGTGTCCGGCGCCATCTACTTCAAAACCTGTTGGCGTAAAAGAACGAACATTAAGCGCTTTTTGTGCCGAAGAATAATAAACAAACGACGTTTCAGAATAACCAAATTCCTTTGCGATATTATGATAGGTTTCTAACTCCAGATTGCCATCGGTAAAAACAACAGACAACGGATTTCCCTTGTAACTTTTATTAGAGAATACATCCAGGACGTAGTATTCTAATGCGGCTCTATCTTTCATTATTATAGTTTGTTAGTTGAGTTTTTGATAGAATAAAGTTACTGATTGTCATTTGATCTAAGTTACAATCATTCCATTTTCTTTTACAACATTCGTTTTTGTTCAAAGCTAAAGCGTATTGCCTTTTCAAGTCTTGCAAGTTTTGTTTTTTCTTGTTTGGCGCTCATAATTATGTGAATTATTACCTTTTTGTACGATGGTGCCTGATTGTCGAAATATTCCCAAGCTATTTTATTGGCTTTAAATTGTTTTTCGAACTCAGGATCGAGCACATATGCTTCATTTTCATGCGAGTAAATTTTAGATCTTTCTTCAGATCTGTATTCGAATGCTTTTATTCCGGCTTCTTTCATCAATCCGGCTTTTGTGAGTGCTTCGACCTTTTTGATGTTGATCGCACTCCAAATGCTGGATTTCTTTCTTGGTGTAAACCTGATCGAATAACTTTCTTCGTCTATAGATCTTCGAACGCCATCGATCCAGCCAAAACAAAGCGCCTGATCTACAGATTCTGACCACGACATTGAAGGTTTTTTGCTATTCACTTTATAGAAACCTACCAAAAGTTCGGTTTCTTTCTGGTAATGCTTTTCCAGCCATGCTCTGAATTGTTCTTGGGTTGGGAAGAAAGTTGGGTTCATTTAGTTAATTTTTATAAATTATTTGCTAATAGCCCAAATAAGAAAGCAAAGATTATTAATACAATTAGATGGGATAGAGCGTCTCTTTTTCTCTTAGTTTCTACATAATATTTAAATGAAAATGGAATATTATATTTATTGGATATCATTTTTAATATTTCATTTGCGAATTCATATGATTTTGTTTGGCTACTTAGTTTTGTTTCTTCAATCACACAAAATCTGAACAATTCTGTTGCTTCAAACTCTCCCTTTTTTAAATAATAAATTACTGCTACCTGACTTAAGTTTGATGATCTATGAGGGATATCTTCTATTTCGAATTGAAATTCTTTGATTTCTTGTGGGATAAGAACTATTTCTTTGGATTTTATTTTAGAAATTATTTTTTCGTCTAATGCTATTTCCCAATTTATTTCTTTGTTGAATAAGTATAAATATTCACATTCAATTTTTTCTTCTGTAATTTCAATTTTACAATTATTGTATGATAACGTCATTTATTCTCAGGGTTTTATTTTTTTTAAAATTGCAAAGTAATATTAATCGATTAATAAATCAATATTTCTAATAATGAGCGAAACTACACCAATAATTATTAAATACTTGCCCCATTTTTTTGCGTCCTGATAATTTTTATTTTCGGTTGTTCTTACGAATAAACCTGCGCCAATAACTATTAATGGTATCATAATATCTCGAAGTTTTTCAGAATCCATTTTTGCTTTTTAGTTATAATTAGAATTGTTCTCGCTATTAGTTCTTTATCTTTGTAAACCTAATTAAAGAAAATTAAATTATGGCAAAAGGACCTGAAAAAAACACCAAAAACAAGGCTTTGCACACCAAATTGCTCAATAAGAAAAAGGCGAAACTTCAGGAAGAAAAAAAAGAACGTGCATTACGTTTGAAGGCTTTAGTGGCCAAAATGAACGAAAAGAAGAATAATGATGAATCGGGTAATTCATAAATTATATTATTATTCGTCAAGTTCTTTCCAGCAAAGATCTATTTCTCGCTGAATTTCCTTTTCTAGTTTCGGAAGTTCATTCTCAACCCAAAGCTGACTTTCTTTGGTTAAATAAAACTCATTTTCTTTGAGTTTAAATCCCATTGCTCCTTTGATTATCGCAATCATTTCATCAACTTCAGAGGTTCCGTTGGCGAAGTTTGGGCCTATTAAATATTTTAAAAGATCTTTTTCGTATTCAGATTTATGATAGAGAATGTGACTGACTATTGGAAAATAGAAGTAGAAAAAGCTATTTGTATTAGATTGATATTGAATTTTATGGACTTCAGAAACCAGAATATCAGATTGCGAAGTTGTAGTTTCCGGATTTAATTCTTTTAATAATTCGAAAGTTGTTTTTGCGCCAGGGAATCTTTCCCCCATTCTTTTTAGAGATGAAAAAGTTTGCTCAAATTCTGAGTCGTCACTGCTTTTTTTCATTAATATGATTAAAATTCAATTGAGTCTTTTTGTAAACTTACTTTTTGACTTGATTTTTTGCTATAAAAATACATACCCAAGTATGCAATAACAAGATATGGAAAATAAAAAGGATAAAACATAATAGCTTTAAGGGGCCACCCAATTCCCATTTTACTTATTCGCAGCGTGTTTATCTTATCTAAATTTTCGACGGCAACATTTTTCATTCTTTCTGTTTCATTCAAATTACCGGAATAATAACCATAATGAGAAAGTAGAAGCTCAGTTGAAAAATGCGACCACCACGCAAGAACCATAACTAAAAAGAAGGTAATAAGCACAGCCGAAATTAAATATAAAATAAAGGGATATTTAAAACTGTGCTTACGAAGCTTATTAAATAGTAGTGTAGGAGAAATAATTAAAGAGATTAATAATGCGAATTTTATCGCTGTATTTAAAATTTCCATAAGTATTATATTTGGATTGGCTTTACAAATTTAAAAGCATTTTTATAATCCATAAAAATAGAATAAATCCCAGAAAAGAGAACTCAACTATATTTACTTTTTGATTTCCGAATTTTGTAACCAGAAATCGATCGATTATTATGAGAATAATAACCGGAAGCAAGCAAAACAAAATATAAATTCCCATTAATCCTTCTGGTGCCGAATTTCCGTCGATGATCATTATGGCGTAAATTATTCCTACTATAAGAGAGAATATGCCTAAGATGTAAAATATAGTTAGGTTTTTTGGCAGGTCATCCATAAACTAAATGGTTGTAGGTTGTTAATTGAAAACTACTTTCTTCGCATTTGGGTATTTCGCGATAGGATAAAGCATTCTCTTTGTTAACAGATGACCTTTCTGGAAAATGGTTGCGTTGAAATTTCTATTTTTTTATAAAATTTTGCTTTTTAGTTCTTGTAAAAGTTAAACTCTTCGATATCATGATACCCAAAAACTTCAATCTCGGGATGTTCGTTGATTAAATTTCTGATTTTATCTAATGTACTTAATCGTAAATCATTGTCTTCGGCCCTCATTTTTGCCAATTGATTTACGGGATGATCGCTATCTGTAAGTTCTATTCGCATATAATAGGCATCGGCTATATAAAATAACCATCCTTTTTCTGTTTTTAAAGCCACACCGCAATGTCCTAATGTATGTCCGAAAAGCAGAATTAAGTAAATTTCGGTTTCGATATCTATATTAACCTTTCTGGCTTCGAATCCAAACCAGTTCAAATCTAATTTTTCGTAGGTTTTTATTGTTGGCTGGTGTGATAAAGGCGTTTTTAGATACCTTGGATTTCCTGAAATATAGGCGTCACATTCTTCAAGTCCAACATGAACGGTTGCGTTTGGAAAATCTGCCAAACCGCCACTATGATCGTTGTCCAGATGCGAAATAATACAATCGGTTACTTTTTTGGGATCAAGTCCCAGTTTTTCGATTTGTCTGATCGCGGTTTGATTTTCATCAAAACGATATCCAACCATGTCTATAAGTTGCTGGCCAATTCTTTCTTCTGGGTTTTGAATGTCTAAAAGCCCGATTCCGGTATCGACTAAAATGAGTTTGTCGTTTTCCTGAATCAATAAGCAATGTCCGCAAACATTGTCGTTTACGGGTGAAACAATTTTTACGCAGTTTAGGTGATGGATTTTTATCATGAAGATTTGTTTTGATTGATTGTTATTGTGGGTAGGGATTGCAAATTTTGCGCTATCGGATTATAAATGTTCGAAACTTATTGCTCTGAAAGATCTTTAGCAATAGCATGGTGCGAAGCACTATGAAAAAAGAATATCACTTTTAAGCCCTGCAAGGGCGAAAGCCTAGTTTTAAGGGCATATTTTACATGATTCCCCTAAATCTTTAATCGTAGTTTTTTTTGCCCTTTCAGGGCAATTTTTACTTTGTAATTTAATTCGTAGTGCGCTGCACTACGCTATTGCTTTTTACGACTTTCAGCCCACTTTAAAAATTTCGTGCACTCTAGATTGCAAATCCGCGCTATTGGTTCTCGAAAATATCTTACTTATCAATAATATCTTTTTTAGTTTTGAAATATCCAAAATTTGTTCAGATAACTGTACAAAATTATCTAATGCTCTTTTTTTTGTTTGAAAAGTGGGAGACCAAAACTTATAGCTTTTATTTTTTCCTTTTGCCCCGTATTCAATTTTCCATGTACTTCCGTCATTGCCTATTTTATGAGCCTTATCGATGTTTATATGGTCAAGTAATTTAATTTTTTTGAAAGTTAAATTGTCAATTTTTACTATTTCATCAATTTTACTGTATCCCCATTTTTGGGTGTCAAATAAAGGTCTGATTTGAATAAACACATTACTGCGGTCTTTATTATTTCTTGAAATGTTAATTGTTACTGTGTTGTAGGGAATTCGAAGTCCGCTGATATACGAAAACTCAATATCTTCTATTCTTTCGGTATGATCATCTCTTTTTTGACAGCTTAATAAACAATATTGGGATTAGAAAATTTATTTTATTCATAGGTAGTTGTTAGAGAAAATATCAAGCTAAAATAATCTTTTTTGTTCTAAAATATATCACCACCGGAATAATGAGATTAACAATAAAAAAGGAATCAATAAAAGAGACAGGAACAATTATTTCGAAATAAGTTATTGTGATAAGCAATAGTGAAAAAAAGATATTGAACCAACCAGTAAATACGAGCAAAAAAACTTTTGATTGGTTTGATTTCCATATTTTTAAAAGTGAAAGTAATATTGCTAATAAACCTAAACCTGAACTAATCCAGCAACTCCATCCAAAAAGCAGAAGGGTTTTAAAGCCACTAAATAATCCTGTCTCAAAGTAATAGATGAAGAATGTAATAGTTGCCCAAAGATTAGTTATTAAAAGAGAAATCAGAAGACTTTTTAAGATAGTTTCTTTCATGTTGTTTTGGTTTAGTTTGTTAGTTAAAATTTTGAATACGTAAAAACAAAATCTTTGCCAAATGTTGTTTTATTTTTGAATGCTAGTTCGCGTTAGGGATAGCAGCGAAAAGCCCACCCGGAGGGAACGCCCAAAAAATTATTCTCAATCTTATTATTATTTCGCCGAAATTTGCAAATCAATCTTAAAAAATATCAAAATGGAGGAGTTCGGTAGAATACTAGTTTCTGAAACGGCAATGAATAGTGAAAATCTTCAGGATGTGATTCACTCTAATATTTCGGTAATTAATTTAATGCGCGAGGAAGGTGTCGATGACGAATTTATTCATGAAGATGCGTTGATGAGTTATTATCTTGATTATTACTATTCGCAATATGCTGAGGGAAATTTTGCTCAGTTTGTTTATAAATCGGGTTGGAATAAGGAACTGAACGAACTTATCGAAGAAGGTTTGGCTTTAATTGGTGCCGAAAAACATCTTGAATTGTTTCAGCAACAAAGCAAAAAGGTAAAACTAATGAGCAGCGTAAAGCTGAATAAATTTGTAAGCGGAAAACTGGAAGGGGTAAACCCAACTCGTGATTTACTAAACAACGATACTTTCTTTGAACTTGAAGAAAACCTGATTACGCTAAATGCTAATTTCCTGAAAAATCATCCTGATTTTGAGGTGCTTTCTGTAGATGATATGTTTGCTGCTTTGGAGGAATATGTGGGGCATGAGATAAAGAGAGCTTAGTTTTTTTAACCGCAAAGAGCGCAAAGATTTACGCGAGGTTCGCAAAGTTTTTTGTTTGAATATCTATAAAATCTCGCGCAAAGGCGCAAAGTTTTATTTTCTTGGCGACTTTGCGCGATTAATTAAAATTTCTTTTTAAAAAACTTTGCGGGGCTTTGACTCCGCTCAGCCTGACAATGTTAAAAAAAACTTTGCGCAACTCTGTGGTAAAATGCTTAATTTTAGTTCTTTATAAAATCGAAATTGTTTTATGGAAGAACTTACACACATCAAATCGATTATAGGGATTATTTTGGGTTTGAGTTTAACGCATCTTATAAGAGGATCTGTAATTTTTATTCAGCATCCGGGGCGTAAGAAAATCTATTTTGTGCACTCTCTTTGGGTGTTTTATGTTTTTTTGCTGCTTATTCATTTTTGGTGGTGGGAGTTTAACTTGAAGTTAATTCACGAATGGTATTTTGCGGATTATTTCTTTATCATTTGTTATATCCTGATTTATTATTTGTTGTGTGCGATTCTGTATCCCGATGATTTGGTAGATTATACGGGTTATGAAGATTATTTTTATTCGCGTAAAAATTGGTTTTTTGCCATTTTGGCGATCAGTTTTGGAGCCGATATTATCGATACGGCGATAAAGGGCGGCGATTACTTTTTGTACAATCAAACCGAATATTTTGTTCGCATTATTAGTCATATTATTTTGTGTCTGGTGGCGATTAAGGTTCATAATAAAGTTTTTCATACTGTTTTGGCAATAGTCTTTATCGTTTATGAACTTTCGTATATTTTGAGATTGTTTAATGTTGAATGAAAAACGCTTTTGGGTGATAATTATCAAAAAGATAATATCTAAGATTGATTATATTTGAGAAAAATAACATTTTAAAGTAACCACTAAAATTAATGTCATGAAAAGTAAATCTCCAATTTTGATGATTGCCGCATTATTTGTTTTAAGTATTTCGTGCAGCAAAAATGATATAGAAAAAGGACTGGATTGCGTTTCTGAGTCTTTATACGAGAAGGTAAAACATTCGACAGATGCAACAAACCCTAAAAAAATAGATTTTACAGTTGAATATTCAGGAACGAATACTTTGAAATCTGTAAAATGGACTTTTGGAGATGGTACACCTGCAGAGACAGTTACAGCGACGGGAACTACGGTTTCTATTTCGCATATCTATAGCGCAGCGGGTACTTATACTGCAAAGACGGATATTACGGTTCAGAATGGAGGAGCAACCTGTACATCCTCGCCAACAAGAAGTATTACAGTAAATTAAAGAATTGTATTTTTTGAATGTTAAAGATTTCATTAGTTAATATTTAACTTGGTTAAGTTTCTCGTAATTTTGCTTTTACTGATTTAGCAATAAAAAAAAAGCCACAAAATGAGATACAAACACTTCCAGATATTGCTGTTGCTTTTTCTTCAAATAGGATTTTCTCAAAACAAAATCAACCTTTTTTCAGAAATCAATTATAGTTCAATTCCGTCGGTTTCATTAGACGATTATAAGTCGGTTCAGGAACGCGATAAAAAGTTTCAGAATCCCAATATTGCTTTAGGAATCGGGATTTCGGGCGGAGGTTCGAGAGCGCAGTTTTTTAGTATGGGCGTGCTTTTGGGATTAGAGGAAATTCAGGAAAACGATTCTCAACGTAATTTCCTGAACGAAATTGATTATTTCTCTACCGTTTCCGGAGGTTGTTTTTCGGCTGGATATTACTTAACGATTCTTAAAAATAAATTGTTTCAGGATAATTGTTCCTTCAACGAATTTTACTTTTCTAAAGCCGATGCTTATAAGGATTATGTCGATAAATCGGCCAATATTTTGTCTTTATTGAACAATAGCCGAAACGAAAAAGGCGATAAAATATCGATGACGCAGCGCATAGATGCCGATATTTTGCAATACGACGCCCTGCATCCGGATAATACGAATAAGTTTGGTACCCAAATGTTGTTGTCTGATTTTTTTGTTCCCAAAAACAGCAAGTCGGTTCCAGCTTTGCCGATGTTTGTAGCTAACGGAACCGCTTTTAATAATGGCGAACGTATTCCGTTTATGCCGCATATTATTCGGGGTTTAAACCTGAATTCTTCTTTGGCGCCCAATAAAGCTCCTATTGCATTAAATGAAAATCAAATTAATAACGGTTATGATTTTCCGCTTACTTATGCGATTACGGCGAGTTCTGCTTTTCCAGGAGTTTTGCCAAAAGTAAAATTTGGCGTAAAAAATCAGGATAAGATATTGTGTATTGTCGATGGCGGCGCGTCAGACAATATGGGCTATAAAACCTTGGTCGAGTTGCTTCATAACGATACAAAAGTGAGTGATAAAAACAAGAAAGCGCTTTTTATAGATTGTCTAGGTCAGGGGAAGAAAACGCCTTATATCACTGATGCCAAAATAAGATTGATTTCATTGTTTGAAACGGCCTCTTTATATACCGTTCAAACGCGCTATATGACTTTTGATAAAGATGTCGAAAGTACTTTTGAACGTTATAAAATACCGGTTTCGAATTATCAGATTATTGGATTTACTACCATTAGGGATTATTTGGTAAAGATGCAAAAAGATTATCCTTATGAAGATTTGGTGTTTGAATTGAAAAATACAAATGACGAAGCAAGCAGTTGGGTAAAATTATTTGGCAGTTTTAAACAGGAACTGACCATGAAGTTTGGTGAGGATTCCTTTAAAAAAGATAAGGATGGCGAAATAATTGTAGCGACTTTAAATAAAGAAAAATTCAAGGATTTAGCTGCCAGACAGGTTTTATTATTATACGAATATGCCTCGCACGTAGAAACCAAATTAAGAATTACTCCCGACGAACGAGAGGTTTTATTGCTTTCAGGCCGTTTTGCCGCTTACTTAAAAACGAATGAATTAAAAGAATTATTGGTCGAACGTAAGTAATTTTGTCGAAATTTGATTTTCTATTTAATGCCTCAAAATTTTTGACAGAATGTTATTATGAATAAAAAAATCGTTTTTGCCTTATTGTTTTTGCCCCTCTTTTTATCTGCTCAGGAAAAAGGAAGCGATGCATCTGATAATGTTTCAAGGTATTTTTATGACGATTATGTTGTTTCGGTAGAGATTTGGTACGGAAAAGATAAGAAACCAGACAGTACCAAAACGTATTATTCGAATGGAAAGTTGAATGAGATTTTCTTTTATGATGATAAAGGTCTTAAAGATTCTAATGCTTATCAGTACAACAAACAAGGCGAAAAACTGGTCACTTGGAATTTCTCGCATGGAAAACTTGTGAGCAGAACCGATCATAAATTACCGTTTAACAAAGACAAAGAAGAAACGGTAAAAAAAGCCCTGAAATTGATGACCGAAATCAATACAAGAACGAATTATAACCCGACTAAGGTTAACGATTTGTTCAATCGTGGCGTTTTAAGTATTAGTCTTGGTAATACTACATTGGCACTTGAAGATCTAAAAAAGGTGGAATATTCTATTGATAAAGATCCTAAAAATAAAGATATTGTCCTGTCTGATTCTTTAGAGAAATCGAAAGCGGTTTTTAGAAGTAAACTTTACGATCGATTGGCTAATATTTATGCTTCACTCGAAATGGACAATTTTGCTTTTAATTATTGTTATAAAGCTATTAATAATGCTCCTGACGATTTACGTATTTTGTACAACTTTGCAATATTATTACAGCGAAGAAAGTCTTATGATTTGGCTCGTTTTTATTTAGAAAAAATTGTAGCCAAAAAACCGGATCACGCACATGCACAATGGGCACTCGCCATATTGTACAGTGATATAGGAGAATATCAAAAAGCTATGGAAAGTATTACTATTGCTTTTAAAAATGAGAAAACGATTATTGACAAGAGCATAGGATATGGCGGGAGGGATTTAAGAGCCACGAGGGGTTTAATCTACCATAAACTAGGAGAATCAGATAAAGGAATTGCCGATTTGAAATATGTTTTAGATATGGATAAAAACAATTCGTATGCGATGAAAAATCTGGGGATTATTTATCTCGATCAACTCAAATACAAAGAAGCCTGCGAATTGTTCCGAAAAGCTGATGAGCTTAATTATACGCTCGTTTATGATGAGGTCGATTTACCATCATTATTAGAAAGTGCCTGCAATAATGTTCAGCCCGAAGTTACAACTCTTAAAAAGCCTTATGTTTTCCCTAATCCGGCTCAAACAACAATTTCGGTTGAGAATGTAAAATCTAAAAACTTTGATTTCGAGTTTTTTGATTTCGAATCCAAAAGTGCCTTAAAAGGCAAAACCAGCGACGGAACAATAAATGTTATAGCATTAACTCCAGGATTTTATATTTTGAAAGTTACTGTTGAAGATGTTGTTAAAACATTTAAGGTGATTAAAGAGTAAAGAATTAAGAATTAAGAATTAAGAATTAAGAATTAAGAATTAAGAATTAAGAATTAAGAATTAAGAATTAGTATATTTAAATTACTAAAATTTTTTTGAATCTCTGTGCTACTTTATTGTATATCTGTGGAATAACTACTATTCCAAAACCACTTGCTCAATTAATTCCAGTCTTTTTACAATCGAATTTTTGACTAAAATAGTTACCGGCGATAATACTGCATTTGCTCCAATTCGTGAATTGTCACCAACCAAAGAACCAAATTTATCCGAGTTCGTTTCGATAATTTTAGCATCATAAAGTACTGATATTTTTTTATTCGCTCTTTCGTTGTAATGATTGGCGGCAATCGAACCTGCTTCAAAATTGATGTTTCGTCCAATAATACTGTTTCCGATGTAATTAAAATGCGCAATTGCGGTATTAGAACAAATAATACTGCTTTTTATTTCGCAACCCAGACCAATTTTTACCGATTGATCTAAATAAACACCTTCTCTAAAATAAGCGTTTGCACTAATATAGCAGTTTTTACCAATAATAGCCGGTTTCTTAATCGTTACATTGTTTTCAATAGTGGCTGATTTATGAATGGCAATATTATCTTGAATAATATAATCATCCCCCAGATTTAAAATCATTTTTTCGATTATAGCTTTGAGGTCATTGGTGATATTCCAGGGTTCTGATGGAGAAAGATTAGTAAAAGTCTTTGAGAAATTTTCGATAAAATGGTCGATAAGCATGATGGTAATTTTTAATTGCAATTTACTGATTTTTTATTTTCGAAAAAGGGATTTCGCACGTTATTCCGCAGAGATACACGGAGATTTTCACGAAGCTTCACGAAGTAATATTTAAAATTTTTGTGTATCTCTGTGAAAATCTCTGTGTATCTGTGCGGAACCTCTTCTTGAACAACCTCGAAATAACTTTAGAATCAACTTTGTCGTGATCTTATAAAACATTTCCTTAAATTTGCTTCCGTTATAAAAAAATACAATAGTTATAAAAATCAAGCTATGTTACAAATCGCATTTATTAGAGAGAATCAGGAGAAAGTAATCAAGGCTTTAGCAAAACGAAATATCGATGCTAAAAGCGTTGTTGAAGAAGTCGTGCAATTAGACGAAAATCGTCGTGCAACACAAGTTGAATTAGACAACACTTTATCTGAATCTAATAAATTATCCAAAGATATTGGAGAATTAATGAAAGCGGGAGAGAAAGCTAAAGCGGCAATCTTAAAAGAAAAAACGGTTTCATTAAAAGAAAAAAGTAAAGAATTAGGCGAAAAAGCTGAAGCTTTGGCTACCGAATTAACCAATTTATTATATACTTTACCAAATCTTCCGGCTGATATTGTTCCTGAAGGAAAAACTCCGGACGATAACTTAAATGTTTTTCAGGAAGGTGATATTCCGGTTCTTCACGAAGGTGCACAACCTCACTGGGAATTGGTAAAAAAATACGATATCATCGATTTCGAATTGGGTGTAAAAATTGCTGGAGCAGGATTTCCGGTTTATAAAGGAAAAGGAGCTCGTTTGCAACGTGCTTTGATCAATTATTTCCTGGATAAAAATACTGCTGCAGGATACAATGAAGTTCAGGTACCGCATTTGGTAAACGAAGCTTCTGGATACGGAACAGGACAATTACCGGACAAAGAAGGACAAATGTATCACTCAACAATTGATGATTTATATTTGATTCCAACTGCTGAGGTTCCGGTTACGAATTTATTTCGCGATGTTTTATTAAGCGAAACGGAATTACCAGTTTTATACACAGCTTATACTCCATGTTTCCGTCGTGAGGCAGGTTCTTACGGAGCACACGTTCGTGGATTAAACCGTTTGCACCAATTTGATAAAGTAGAAATTGTACGTGTAGAACATCCCGAGAAGTCTTATGAAGCACTTGACGGAATGGTTGAGCACGTAAAAGATATTTTGAAAGAATTGAAATTGCCATACCGTGTTTTACGTTTATGTGGTGGCGATATGGGATTCACATCGGCTTTGACATATGATTTTGAAGTGTTTTCTACCGCGCAGGATCGTTGGTTAGAGATCAGTTCTGTTTCTAACTTCGAAACTTTTCAGGCCAATCGTTTGAAATTACGTTTCAAAGACAAAGACGGAAAAAATCAATTGGCGCACACGCTTAACGGAAGTTCATTGGCTTTGCCAAGAGTTTTAGCCGGTATATTAGAAAATTACCAAACTCCGGAAGGAATCGTAATTCCAGAAGTTTTACGCCCTTACTGCGGATTTGATATTATAAATTAATTAAACAGTACTTAGGATTAAACCTAACAGGTTTCTAAAACCTGTTAGGTTTTCTTAATTTAAGCGAAGTACTAAAACAAAAATAAAACAAGAGATGAATGGAATTTTAAACTGGAATGTTGATCCGGTTATTGTCATGATAACAGATAGTTTTCCTTTAAAATATTATGGAGCTCTTTTTGCTATCGGACTTTTACTGGGATATTATATCGTAAGAAATATTTATAAAAAAGAACATCTATCGGTAGATAATCTGGATAGTTTATTGGTTTATGTAATCGTTGGTACCATCTTAGGCGCACGATTAGGGCATTGCTTTTTTTATGAGCCTTCTTATTTTTTACAGCATCCTATAGAAATTCTTTTGCCAATTCAGAAAGTAGCGGGAGTTTATAAGTTTGTTGGTTATCAGGGTTTAGCAAGTCACGGAGGGTCAATAGGTGTTTTGATCGCAATGATCTTATATTGTCGAAAATACAAAGTTAAGTTCTTATGGTTGCTCGATAAAATGGCCATTGGAGTTCCGGTAACAGGTGCTTTTATCAGATTTGGGAATTTTATGAATTCTGAAATCTACGGAAAACCAACAAACGGAAACTGGGGAGTTGTTTTTCAGAGAGATGATATGATCCCGAGACATCCAACACAATTATACGAAGCATTTGCTTATTTATTGATTTTCGCAATTGTTCTTTATCTTTATAAAACAGAAAAGTTTAAAAAAGCAGACGGGTTTATCTTCGGATGTTTCTTAACTTTAATGTTCGTAGCCCGATTTGTAATCGAATTTTTCAAAGAAAATCAGGAAGCCTTTGAAAATGATATGATTATTAATATGGGACAAGTATTAAGTATTCCTTTTATTTTAATTGGTATCGCCCTGATGATTTGGAAATCTAAGAAGGAGGTTTAGTTGATGAGTTTACAGTCACAGTCGGAGTTTACAGTTTGGATTGCGCTGAACACTGAGACGGAAACATAGTTTACAGTCGCAGTTTACAGTGAATTGTGCTGAACACTGATACTGATACTGAATACTGAAAACTGAGACTGAAAACTGAGACTGAAAACTGAGACTGAAAACTGAGACTGAAAACTGAAAAAAAGACTGAATTATGAAAAACATCTTTATTTATATCGTTTTACTATGGTCTGCTTTTGCTTTTTCGCAAAACGAGCAATTGGCTCAATATTACTACGATAAAGGTGATTTCGAAAAAGCTAAAATCAGTTATGAAGAACTGCTGAAAATTTCGCCATCCAATACCCAATATTTTTTAAGAACGATCGATTGTTATCAGCAACTGCAGCAATTTGATTTGTCTCAAAAAGTTATTCAGGAACGTTATAACAGATACAAACAAGGTGTTTTTTTAGTAGAGTTGGGGTATAACTATCAATTACAGAAAAACGAAGCTAAAGCCAAAAACTACTACGAGCAGGCTATAGAAAAAATCAAAACAAGTCCGAATGATGTTTACGGAATTGGTAATTCTTTCGAGAAAAAAGTATTGCTCGAATATGCCTTAAAAGCATATCAAACAGCAATGCAGATTCAGCCCAATTATAATTTTAATTTCCAGATCGGGATGTTGTACGGGCAGTTAGGGAAGACCGATCAGATGATTGAACTTTTATTGACAGAATCGTATAATAATCCGCAAAACGCCAATTTAATACAAACTCAATTATCCCGTTTCATGAATGGTGAAACAGATAATACCGCTTTTAAAGATGCCATGCGTAAAGCTTTGATCTTAAGAACTCAAAAAGATCAGGATGTATTCTGGAATCATTATCTGAGCTGGTTTTATGTACAGCAAAAAGAATTTGGAAAAGCCTTTATTCAGGAAAAAGCGATTTACAAACGCGAACCTGAATCTCTTTCGAGCATTGTCAATTTAAGTCAGTTTGCTTTGAACGAAGACGATACTGATACGGCTGCAGAAATCTTAAATTTCATACTTCAAAACACCAAAGATTTAGACTTATTGATTCAGACGAATTCGTATTTAATGCAAATTAAAATCGATAAAGCACAGGAAAAAGACTATCCAATTATCAATACAGAGTTACAACAATTGCTTGCAACCTATGAAATAACTCCTTTTACCTTATCTTTGCAAATAATTCAGGCACATTTCCTGGCTTTTAATCTTAAAAAGACTGAAGAAGGAAGGGCAATTGTTAAGAAAGCATTAGAATTAAATCTGAATGATTATCAAAAAGCAGATGCCAAAATGGAGTTGGCCGACATCTTGCTTTTAGAAGAAAAGTTCAATCAGGCGCTGATTTATTATTCTCAAATTCAATTGGATTTAAAGAATGATGTCATGGCGCATGAAGCAAGTTTAAAAGCGGCAAAAACAAGTTATTACAAAAGCGATTTTGAGTGGGCTTTGAAACAGTTTAAAGAGCTGAAAGCGGCAAATACGCAGTTAATTGCCAATGATGCCCTAGAATATTTTTTACTGATAAATGACAACACTGTTGCCGATTCGACGCAAACGGCATTAAAACAATTTGCAAAAGGTGATTTTTTGATCTATCAGAATAAGAAACCGGAAGCAATTGCTCAGTTTCAGAGTATTTTAAAAGCCTTTAAAGGACAAGAAATAGAAGCTGTAACACTGTTGCGTTTAGGTAAAATTTATGAAAGTCAAAAAGATTTTAGTTCGGCTTTAAGCCAATATCAACAGATCATTGACAATCATAGTGACGGAATTTATGTAGATGAAGCGCTGTTTTTTTCGGCAGAAATTTACAACGACGAATTGAAAGATGCAGAAAAGGCAAAACCTTTATATGAAAAGGTAATTTTTAATCATCAGGATAGTATTTACTTTGTTGATGCCAGAAAAAAATACCGAGAGCTGAGAGGGGATAAGAATTTGTAAAATTTCAAAAAGCAAATTCCAAATTGCAAAAAATGAATTTATAATATGACGATATCTTGAGTCTAACAAAATGCTTAGAATCTTAGAGACTCAGAATCTTAGAAACTTTAAAAAAATGATTATTTACAACGTTACAACCAATATACATGAGAGCGTGCATGACCAATGGTTAAAATGGATGCAGGAAAAACACATACCGGAAATTCTGGCTACTAATAAATTTTCTTCGGCAAGAATCGTAAGGGTTATGATCGAAGAAGAAATGGGCGGAATCACCTATTCTGTTCAATATGTTACAGATAGCAAAGAGACTTTGGATCAATATTATATCGAAGATGAACCAAAGTTTCATCAGGAAGCTTTAAGTTTATTTGCAGACAAAATGCTTTCTTTCAGAACAGAATTGGAAGTGATTTCGGAGCATTAATATTAAGTTTTTCAGTCTCTCCCGATAGCTATCGGTATCAGTCTCGGTAAAAATAGGAAATTATGGAAGTTCGATTTCAAACCAAAGAAGAAAGTAATAAACAGCAACAAGAAGATTTTTTGAAGTTGTCTAAAGTTGAAAGATTTTATAGTTTTTTACGCTTAAGCGAAAGAATAAGCAGGTTTCCTGTGAGAATAAAGTAGATAAAAACAAAGATAATTTCCAGATTGTAATTGATTTGGAAAAGAAAAAATAAAACTTTGTGCCTTCGTGCCTTTGTGGCAAATTGAGCAAAACAGAAATAAAATAAAACTTTGTGTCTTAGCGTCTTCGTGGCAAAAATACCTTAGTGCCTTTGTGGCTAATAAAAAAGAAAATGGAAAAAGTAAAAGCCAAAAAACATTTAGGACAACACTTCCTGAAAGACGAAAGTATCGCCAAAGCAATTGCAGATACGTTGAGTTTAAAAGGATATGATGAGGTTTTAGAAATAGGACCGGGGATGGGTGTGTTGACTAAGTATTTGCTTGACAAACCAATTAACACGCACGTGATCGAGATCGATGGTGAATCTGTGGTGTATTTGGGTGAAAATTATCCAAAACTAAAAGATAAAATTATCTCTCAGGATTTCCTGAAATACAATATAAACGAGGTTTACGAAAATAAACAATTCGCTATTATTGGAAATTTCCCTTATAATATTTCGACGCAAATTGTTTTTAGAACTTTAGAATTCAAACATCAGATTCCGGAATTTTCGGGGATGTTCCAGAAAGAAGTTGCTGAAAGAATTTGCGAGAAAAAAGGCTCAAAGGCTTACGGAATCTTATCCGTACTGGCTCAGGCTTTCTATGATACAGAGTATCTGTTTACAGTAGATGAAAACGTCTTTATTCCTCCGCCCAAGGTCAAGTCGGGTGTGATGAAAATGACCCGAAAGGAAGATTATAGCCTTCCGTGCGGAGAAAGGTTGTTTTTTACAGTAGTAAAAACGGCTTTTCAGCAAAGACGAAAAACATTACGTAACAGTTTGAAAACATTAAATTTATCTGATGAATTGCGATTAGACACTATCTTTGATAAACGTCCGGAGCAGCTTAGCGTAGACGAATTTATTGTTCTGACTCAAAAAATAGAAGCCGATGGAGTTCAAAGTTAGCAAAGAATTAATCCACCAGTTAGAAGAGCATATCGTTAGTAAAAACGACAAAGAGCTTGAAGTTTTATTGAATGATCTGCACCATGCTGATATTGCCGAAATCCTGGATGAACTGGATTTCGACGAAGCAACTTATATCTTTAAGGTTTTAGATAGTGATAAAACGGCAGAAATTCTTCTGGAACTGGAAGATGATTTGCGTGAAAACATCTTAAGCCGACTTTCGCCTAAAGAAATTGCAGAAGAGCTTGATGAGCTTGAAACAAATGATGCGGCCGATATTATTGGTGAACTTTCGCAGGAAATAAAAGCGGAAGTAATCTCTGAGCTTAACGACGTTGAACACGCAAAAGACATTGTTGATTTGTTGCGTTACGACGAAAATTCTGCCGGTGGTTTGATGGGAAAAGAGTTGGTGAAAGTCAACGAAAACTGGAACGTATTAACTTGCGTAAAAGAAATGCGTATTCAGGCAGAAAACGTTTCCAGAGTGCATTCTATTTATGTGGTCGATGACGAAAATCGTCTAAAAGGAAGATTGTCATTAAAAGATTTACTCACAACTTCGACCAAAACACAAATCTCTGATATTTATATTCGAAAACTCAACTTTGTAAACGTAGATACCGAAGATGTTGAGGTAGCACGTATCATGCAAAAATACGATTTAGAGGCGATTCCGGTGGTAGATGAACTAGGGCGCCTGGTAGGTAGAATTACCATCGATGATATCGTAGACGTAATTAAGGACGAAGCTGATAAAGATTACCAATTAGCGGCGGGTATTACGCAGGACGTAGAATCGAACGATAGTGTTCTTGAACTAACCAAAGCACGTTTGCCATGGCTTTTAATAGGAATGGTGATCGAAATTGTAGCATCTTTTGTCTTGAAAGGAAACGAAGCTACGTTTCAAAAATATTCAACCTTAATTATTTTCGTTCCGTTACTTTCTGCAACTGCTGGAAATATTGGTGTTCAGGCATCGGCGATTGTGGTGCAAGGTTTGGCCAACGGAACATTAAAAGAATTTAGCAGAGGATATTTTAGTAAAGAGATTAGCGTTTCTATGATTTCAGGAACTATTATTTCGTTGCTTTTATTGGCGTATCATTCTATAATGTACCAACAATATTTAGTGGGAATTGCGATTTCGATTTCGATGATTGTAGTAATTTTATTTGCTGCGACTTTAGGAACCCTGGTACCGTTATTTTTACATAAAAACAAAATTGACCCCGCAATCGCGACGGGTCCGTTTATTACCACAACCAATGATGTATTTGGAATTATGCTCTATTTTGGAGTAGCCAAACTGATTCTTGGGTTCTAAGTTTTTGCAACAAATTAACAGAATGCAGTGATTTAACATCTCTAAAATCTGTGTAATTTGTGGCTGAAAAATTCGCTATTAACCAGCCAATAAATAAGCAATGAAAGTACATATCATAGGAGGAGGGAATCTTGGGGTTTCTATAGCCTTGGGAATTGCTAAATTCTCCAAAAATAATCAAGTCACAGTTACAAGAAGAAACATCGCCAGTATTCAATATTTAACGGAGTACGGAATCACGGTTTCATCAGATAATAAACATAATATTCAAGAGGCCGATGTGGTAATTTTAACCATTAAACCTTATCAGGTGGATACTGTTTTTGCTGAAATTTTATCAGCAATTCCGGGAAAAACCATTGCTTCGGCAGTGAGTGGTTTGTCTTTGGATATGCTTCAGGAAAAAACAAACAATGCTTTTCCGGTAATTCGTATTATGCCCAATATCGCGGCACAGTTTGGCGAATCGGCAACTTGTATCTCTTTCCCTGAAAAGGACAGAGAAAAAGCATTGCCAATTGTTGACCTGTTTCAGGATTTAGGAACTGCTCCGGTTATCGACGAAAAGTTAATGGATGCAGCAACAGTTTTGGGTGCCTGCGGAACAGCTTATGCGTTACGATACATTCGTGCGTCGATGCAAGCCGGAATCGAAATAGGTTTTGATTCTCAAACCGCTTTGGCAATTGCGGCACAAACCGTAAAAGGAGCGGCTAAAATGTTGCTAGAGGAAAAAGTACATCCGGAACAATTAATCGACCGTGTAACAACGCCTCAGGGCTGCACAATCGTAGGATTGAACGAAATGGAACACAATGGCTTTAGTTCGTCTTTGATAAAAGGTATTAAGACTTCTTTGAAACAGATCAAGGGATAAGATTTAATAAATTACAATATTTAAAATTCCAAATTCCAACTTTGTTGGGGTTTTGGATTTTTTTTTGTTTTTAAGATACTGCTTATCGTTATAGTTTGTCACTTCGAGCGAAGGGAGAAGTCGTACTAGAAACTCGTCAAATATTGATAGAAATCAAGTTGTCGAATAATTGGAATTTATTAATTATGACAATATTCAATTAAATCGCTTATATCTTTTTTATTTAAAACTTTGGAAAATTTAATCCTATGATAATCAATTCCAAATTGTTCAATTTTAGTACTGTCAATTTTGTTTCTTTTATTCGTTAACCATTTTTTCATTACTAATGAGTCAATTTGATACAATGCAGGTCCGGTAGATCTTGCATTTTTTTTATGACAGGCTGCGCAATTTGAATGGAAAATCTCTTTTCCTTCTGTTTCATTTTCTGTTAAATCAGAATTTCCGCAAAACGCAGGCACGGGTATTCTGCAATCAAAAGCGGGTGGAACATAAGTTTTTATGTGATAGAATATAAATCCGATAAGTGCAGTGATAAGTAAAACTGAAAAGAGAAGTATTTGACGGATTTTATTCATTTGCAGCTTTAGTTACTTGGAATTTGGAATTTATTCACAACTGAAATTTTGGAATTTAAAAATTTTATTTCTTAATAAGCTGTATATACTTCCTCCCACATTCTGAAAGTTTAGTATAAGAATTCATGGCGTTACCATAATTCTGAATCGTGAGAGTGTCTTTAGTATAACTGGCGCCAATTCCTACCGGAATATCCAATTGTTGAGAAGTTGTTTCTGAATCAGCTATAGAATCATTGTCTTCTTCACGGCTAATATCTCCTTCGTATTCATCCCATTCTATGCCTTCTAAAACGATAATTTTTTCTCCGGATTCGTTGGTGGTTAAATTAGCGATACCTTTTAATTGTCGAAGTTTCGTTTTTAAAGCATAACTATAACCAGTTTTAGTTTTGGTTATGGTTATCGAAATTTTACATTCATCGTTATTATCCGATTCAGGCTGTGTTTCATATAAACCTTCGATCACTTCTTCATTTGTGTTCGTTTGAAGCGAAACTTTTGATGTAGAGGGATCTTTTTCAACTGCAGGTTTTGGCTTATTATTGCAGGCCAAAACCAGGAATGCAAATACGAATACAGCTGTAATTTTAGATATCGAATTCATAAAATCAAGTAGTTTTATTTCTTGTCAGGGTATATTTCAAATAAACAAATCCAAATATTCCGGAAAGTACGGATGCGATAAGGATGGCAATTTTAGAAAAAACGATAACCTCGGGATCTTTAAAAGCCAGAAGCGTGATGAAAATCGACATTGTAAAACCAATTCCGCCTAACATTCCCGCGCCCAGAATATGCGCCCATTTTAGACTTTTGGGCAAAGCGCACAAACCAGCACTTACTCCAATCGAAGAAAAAAGTAAAATCCCTAATGGTTTTCCTATTACTAAACCTAAAATAATACCATATGTATTAGGATGATTTAGTCCCTGATGCCAGTCAGATTCTATAGCAATGCATGTATTCGCGATAGCAAATAGCGGTAAAATAACAAAAGCAACAGGTTTATGTAAAAAATGCTGCAGTTTATAGGAAGAAGATTGTTCTCCGCCATCTCCAAACGGAATTACAAATGCCAGAATAACACCCGTAATGGTAGCGTGAACTCCCGAATTAAGCATAAAATACCACATTACAATTCCTCCAATTAAATAAGGAATCAGGTTATGAATTTTCATTCGATTCAAAATAAACAAGAAAACCCATATTCCTAAAGCAATGGCAAGATTTACAAATGCAATTGAGGTGGTGTAAAATATAGCAATAACGATAATCGCTCCAAGATCATCGATAACCGCCAAAGCAGTTAAAAACACTTTTAATGACGCTGGAACTCTTTTTCCTAAAAGAGATAAAATCCCAATGGCAAACGCGATATCAGTCGCCATAGGAATTCCTGCTCCGTTTTGCGTTGCAGTTCCAAAATTTAAAGCCAGGAAAATAGCGGCAGGAACTAACATTCCGCCAAATGCTGCCATAATTGGTAATGAAGCATTTTTTATACTTGATAGTTCACCATGGTAGATTTCGCGTTCTAATTCCAGACCAATTAATAAAAAGAAAATGGTCATTAAACCATCGTTAATCCAATGTGTGATCGAATGCCCGCCTAAGTCTTTTTCCCAAAAGGCAATATATTCTGTTTGAAAAGAAGAATTGGCCAGGTAAAGAGATATAATCGTAACAAATAGTAAGAGTAATCCTCCTGATTTTTCGTTGTCAAAAAAGGCTTTAAAAGTCTTGGTTAGTTTCATTGTGGAGGGAGTTGTGTGAATTTAGAAAGATATATATTCAGCTAAAATCGCTGAGTCTTGTATTTTCAAAGTTAAAAAAAATCCTGCCAATAAAAAATTTTAAGCTTATTGTCTTCAATACATGCCTAGTTTGATTTTGTAAAATGCTTTTTTTAATAATCATTTTCTTTGCGATTTTGTGACTTTGCGAGATTAATATAAACTGTAAACTTAAATAAAGAATAAGCTGTATTTTTGCTTTATAAAATATAATACAATGAGCATAAAAATTCTGCATATCGATAGCAATAACCCAATTCTGTGGCAACAATTAGAAGATGCCGGTTTTGAAAACCACGCCGATTTTAAATCTTCTAAAGAAGAAATCGAAGCCAAAATTCAGGATTATAACGGAATCGTAATTCGTAGCCGTTTTAAAATTGATAAAACTTTTTTAGATAAAGCAATCAATTTGCAGTTTATTGCCAGAGTTGGCGCGGGTTTAGAAAGTATCGATTGTGATTATGCCGAAACAAAAGGAATACATTTAATTGCTGCTCCTGAAGGTAATCGCAACGCTGTTGCAGAACATTCATTGGGCGTAATTTTATCTTTATTTAATAATTTGAATCAGGCCGACGCCGAAATAAAAGCCGGACACTGGAATCGTGAAAGTAATCGTGGTCATGAACTTGACGGAAAAACCGTAGGGATTATTGGTTACGGAAACATGGGGAAAGCTTTCGCTAAAAAACTTCGCGGTTTTGAAGTAGATGTTATCTTTCATGATATTTTAGAAAATATTGGTGACGAAAATGCCCAACAAGTTTCGCTACAGGAATTACAGCAAAAAGCAGATGTTTTGAGTTTGCACCTTCCGTGGACTCCTGAAACGGATAAAATGGTAAATAGTGATTTTATAAATGCATTTGCAAAGCCGTTTTGGATCATAAATACTTCACGTGGTAAAAATATCGTTACGGCAGATTTGGTCGAAGCAATGAAGGCTAAAAAGATTTTGGGCGCAGGTCTGGATGTTTTAGAATATGAGAAATTATCTTTTGAAACCTTGTTTCAGGATAAAAATACTCCCGAAGCTTTTCAGTATTTATTAGAAGCTAAAAATGCTTTGCTGACGCCTCATATTGCAGGATGGACTTTTGAAAGTCATGAACGTTTGGCGCAGGTTATTGTCGATAAAATTAAGGCAGTGTATTCAAAGTAAGTTGAGCAAAAGAGAGCTCACAAGCCTTGTGCTATTTTTAGAGTTTTATAACGAGTTTTTTCTGTACAATTTTCAGGTGATTATTAGTTTTTAAAGTTAATTTTTAATAATATTGTTTCTAAATAAGGAGTAGCCGAAAATCCCAAGAGTAGGAACTAACCAATTAATTTTAATAAATAAAATGGAAAACAATTTTCAAGAGACGTCTAATGATTTTAATGAGCAAATTCCGGTATTCAAAGTAGATCCAATAATGGTATTGGTTTTTGGATTTTTAACTTGTGGATTATATTTAATTTATTGGAATATTAAAGTTGCAGAAGTTTTTAATGCTGTAGCTAAAAGAGAAGTTATTTCGCAGCCTATTGCAATTTTTGCAGGATGTTGTATGCCGGTAAATATTTATTTTTATTACTTAGCTGGTAAAGATGCATTGCCAAAAGTGTATGAAAAAACAGGTGAACTTCAAAAAGATCAGTCTACTTTATTAATTGTTTTAGGTCTTTTCTTTCCTATGGCAGCAGCAATGATTGTACAAGGTGATATCAACAGATTATACAAATAATAGCAGAGTAAAGCGTAAAGTTTACGGAATTATCGGTGCAGCAATTACACTGATAATTCCGTTTTTCTTAATGCTCAACAATCACAATGACCATTTAGAGACAGATCAGTCGTTTTGTCCTTTCAAGATGGTGACCGGATTTCCTTGTCCGGGTTGTGGTATAACAAAATCGCTAGTGTATTTCTATCAGGGAGATATTTATAAAAGCATTAGTTATCATATTTTAGGACCTTTTGTAATTGTATTTTGCTGGTTGACTATCATTATACTGATCACAGAAATTATTACCAAAAAAGAATATTTTACAGGTCTTTTATACAATCGAAAATTAGCCTATAATATGGCTTATTTTCTAGCCTTTTATCATTTGATACGATTAGTGTTATTTGTTAGGAATAATTCTTTTGATGATATATTACATCAGTCGATTTGGTTTTAAAATATTAAGTTCCCATTTGTGAAGGCAAATGGGATTTTTTTTGACTTACTGTGAACGCTAAGCTTTTGCCCTATAGCTCATCAAAATTTAAAAGGAAGTGATAAATTACTTTTTCATAATTTTTAGAGATAAGTTCGTGTAAACTGAAATTAAAAAGCATTATTTTAGTGTAAAATTAATAGTGTTTTCCAGATAAAAAACGTTGCTTAAGTGTAGTTTAATCTGGAAATAATAAATTGTAGAAACATGGGATTATTTAGTAGAAACAATAATAAAATTGAAAAACCGAAGGTTATTCTTGAACTAAGAAGTCCTGGCTGTCCAATAACTGCAATTGTAGAACAGGATAATAGAACTGCTTACTTTTATCTGTTTGGGGATAATGAAGATTTTGGTACAAAAAGCTGCTGGATTAGAAATTTAAATGCTGCGCCAAATGAAAAAGAGACAAAATTGATGGAAAAAGGTGTTTCTCCTATGTTAACCAAAGAGTTTTGCAAATTTCCGGAAGGACAGGAAGAACTCAATGCTAATACTCTGGAAATTGTTTGGCTGGAAGAAGGAGATGGAGCGGCGTTATTAGAAAACGGAGAAATTTTATGTATAATTCCTAGTTGGGGAGGTAATGGCGGGTTTTACGGATACGCTCGCGATTGTACTGGAATGGGCGATTTTGCCTGGGAAATTTCAGAAGATAATGAAATGCGTACGCGTGTTAAACGCTCAGCAGAATTTTTGAAATCATGGGATGAAGAAATGAATCCTTTTAGAATTCTGCAGCCAGAAATTTTAGATTATTACGATGAAATATTCGGTAAAAGTGAAAAATATTTTGCAATTGATAATGCAGAATGGCCCCCAAAAGGCCTTTATGTGAATCAAGGCGCAGAAAAAGCTGTTTTTGCAACTGTAGCAGTATCATTGCGACCACAGCCCAAAATAGAGATGTATTTTGAAAACACAAGTGATGTTAATAGAATTGAACTTGGAGTTATTCTACAGTCTGCATTGAACAACGACCAGGTAAATAAAATTGGGAGCTCTATAAGCGGGATGACAGCAATACCTTGGGATTTTGTTACTTTTTTAGCAGAAGGTCATACTGTAGAATTTCAAACTGGAGTTAATGAAAAATTTAATTTTGCCATACTTACCAATAGGCTCAAAGCGCTTCCAGAAGTTAAATTACCGGATTATAGAGGAACAAGAAGTACTTTTTTATGGATAGTTCCAATATCAAATAAAGAAAGAACCGAAATGATAGAATCCGGAGTTGAGGGTGTGCTAGATAAGCTAGATAATATTGGAGAAGAAATATTTAATTTAAACCGAGAAGAAGTTGTTTGAAATTAACAGCAATAAGCAAATAAAGAAAGGTATTTAAAATAAAAAAACTCATAAGCCTCGGCTTATGAGTTTTTTTATTTTGTATCCAATTTTGTAATTAATCTTCTTTCTCAGATAATTTACGCTCCAGTTCTATCTGAAACTCTTCGATAACAGGTTTCATAGTACTTTCTGGAATATCTGCAATTCTTATGTACATTAAACCATCTACGGCATTGTTGAACAAAGGATCGACATTAAAAGCGACAACGCGCGCATTTTGCTTGATGTATTTTTTAATTAAAACAGGTAAACGTAAATTTCCTGGTTCTAATTCATCAATGATTTTATCGAATTTGTTTAAGTCAGATTCTGCTTCATCAAAGATAAAATCTTTATCAGCGTCTTTTAGTTTTACCTTATATGCTTTCTTCGGGTGAATATACTGTGCAATATACGGATCATAATAATTCGACTTCATGAACTCAATCATCAGTGATTTCGAAAAGTCAGAGAATTGATTACTGATACTTACACCGCCCAATAAATATTTATGTTCAGGATAACGCAAAGTAGTATGAATAATACCTTTCCATAACAAGAACAATGGCATTGGTTTTTGCTGGTATTCCTTAATGATAAACGCACGACCCATTTCGATCGATTTGTGCATCATGTCGTGCAATTCAGGTTCGAATCTAAATAAATCATTCAAATAAAAACCTTCAATTCCGTACTTAGGGTAAATTTCAGAACCCAGTCCCATACGATAAGCACCTGCAATTTTTTTAGTGTCTTCATCCCATAAAAACATATGGTGATAATATTGGTCAAACTGATCTAAGTCGATAGATTCATTTGTTCCTTCGCCCACCTCACGAAAAGTGATTTCACGCAAACGGCCAATTTCGTGGAGAATGTTCGGGATAGATTTCGCTCTTGCAAAAAATACTTCGTAGTTTTTACTTTGCAATAAACGGCAATCACTATTTCTTAACATATTCACCTCGTCAATCATTTTTGACTCACTCGCGGGCGTTACGATTTTTTTAGGTGCTTTTGGTATTTTTAAACTCGCCGTGTCCAGTAATTTATGGTCCTTTTCGAAAGGATTGGCAAGCATATAAGTCTTCTTTCTTAAAAACTCCGAGTAATCTTCAAACGATTCAAACTCGTTTTGTTCGTTTACAGAAATTGGTTTTCCAATACGAACTTTAATTACACGGTCTTTCTGCGTAAGCAATTCCGATGGTAATTTTGCAGTTCGTAAAGTATCATCAATTTTAGAAAGCCAATAGAATAATCGGCTGTTTTTAGCATGAAAATAAATAGGTACAACCGGAACTTTGGCTTTTCTAATCAATTTTAGAGCGCCTTCTTCCCAGGGTTTATCTACAACTAATTTCCCGTCTCTGTAGGTTGAAACTTCCCCGGCAGGGAAAATCCCCAAAGGTTTTCCATCACTTAAATGACGCAACGTTTCTTTAATTCCCACTACGCTCGATTTAGCATCCTTATGATTCTCAAAAGGATTCACCGGCATGATGTATTTTTTAAGCGGAACAATTCGGTGTAATAAAAAGTTGGCAATGATCTTGAAATTTGGTTCTCTTTCGAGCATTAATTTCAATAGCAATATACCATCAATTCCTCCAAGCGGGTGATTTGAAATGGTAATATAAGCGCCATCTTTAGGTAAACGTTTTAAATCTTCTTCCGGAATTTCGAATTTAATTTGCAATTCATCCAATACTCCGTTCAAAAACGCAACGTCTTCTAAATGTTTATTATGATCGTAAATTTTATTAAGGGTAGAAATTTTAAGGACCTTCATAAGAATCCAGCCTGAAAAAGTACCAAGAACTCCGTACTTTTCAACATTTATTGCCTTTGCAACTTCTTTCGCGGTAACTAAACCCATGTACTATTTTTAATTTATTAGAGCAGCGAACAAAGATAACAAAAAAGTCTACTTTTCGTTGTTTCAAACACAAACTTTCCACTTTTTTATTACATTTGAAATCCAAAAAAAACACTAATGAAAATTATTTCTTATAATGTAAACGGAATACGTGCCGCAATAACTAAAGGCTTCATCGAATGGTTGCAACAGGCTAATCCTGATGTTATTTGTCTTCAGGAAATAAAAGCAACCGAAGAACAAATTCCCGTAAACGATATTACTGCTGCAGGTTACCCATATCAATATTATTATCCGGCTACCAAAAAAGGGTATAGCGGAGTGGCTATTTTATCTAAAATAAAACCCAATAATGTGGTTTACGGAACCGGCATTCAGCACATGGATTTTGAAGGACGTAACCTTCGTGCCGATTTTGACGATTGTTCAGTAATGAGTTTGTACCTTCCGTCTGGAACCAATATTGAGAGATTAGACCATAAATTTATGTTTATGGATGACTTTCAAACTTATATTAACGAGCTAAAGCTAACAATACCTAATTTAATTATTTGTGGCGATTATAATATTTGCCACGAAGCCATCGATATTCATGATCCCGTTCGTAACAAAACTGTTTCAGGATTTTTACCTGAAGAACGCGCCTGGCTTGATGGCTTTATGAAATCAGGTTTTGTTGATAGTTTCCGTCATTTCAATAAAGATCCGCATCATTATTCATGGTGGAGTTACCGCGCCGGAGCCAGAGGAAATAACAAAGGCTGGCGTATCGATTACAATTTGGTAAGCGATTCTTTGCAACACAGATTAAAACGTGCCGTAATTCTTCCAGATGCAGTACATTCAGATCACTGCCCGGTTTTAGTCGAAATCGAGTAAAGTTTGGTACTGTTCTTGTTGAGAGAATAGCGAGTTTAGGGACGAGCATTATTTAGCTATTTTGCAATTTGAAATTTATCCCGAGGCTTCTGGATTGGAATTTTAATTTTAAGGAGCTATTTCCTGCTGTCCACTATATTTTTGTGGTGAACCTCACCACAAAAGGATGGCGTTCCCATCAGGGCTAGGGCTCTCCGTAAAACAAGAAATTTTGAATTATTAATGCGCCCCAACAATAAAAACCAAAAAGTAATATGATTAAAAAGGCCTCCATCGGACTAATAGTTGTAGCTATGTCTATGACTTCATGCGTATCCAAGAAAATTTACAACGATCTTGAAACAAAATATTCAGATCTTAAAAAAGAAAACCGTTCAATCGCTGATCAAAATGCCGATTTACAAAAAGCAAAAAACGAATTAGAATTAGAACGTGATAAACTAACAAAAGATCTGGCCAGCACAAAAGATGATCTTGCCAAACAAAAAGCAGATCTTGCCGCAGCACAAAACAAATTCAAAGTTTTGCAGGATTCATACAACGCACTAGAGAAAAACAGCAACGATGCATTAGAGAAAAACATGGCTAAAAACCGTGAATTGCTGGCACAATTAGAAGCAAAATCAAAAAAACTAGCCGAAGAACAAGCAAGTCTGGATAAAACAGCAAGTCGCTTAAACGAACTTGAAGCTATGATTGCAGCTAAAGAAGCAGCAATGAAAAAACTAAAAGAAACTTTGTCTAAAGCCTTAAATGGTTTTGAAGGTAAAGGTCTTACAGTAGAACAAAAAAACGGAAAAGTATATGTTTCTATGGAAAACAAATTGCTTTTCAATTCAGGAAGCTGGGCCGTTGGAACCGAAGGTAGAAAAGCCGTTGTAGAATTAGGAAAAGTATTAGGAGACAATCCTGATCTTTCGGTTCTTATCGAAGGTCATACTGATGATGATCCGTATGCAGGTTCTGGACCAATTGCAAACAACTGGGATTTATCTACAAAAAGAGCTACAGCAATTGTAAATATTTTAAGTGAAAACGCTAAAATCAATAAACAAAAACTAACAGCAGCAGGTCGTAGCGAGTTTTCTCCGCTAGCGAGTAATGCTACCCCGGAAGGAAAAGCTAAAAACCGCAGAATCGAAATCATCCTAACACCAAGATTAGATGAAATCGCTGAGATGTTGAATAGTATTAATTAAGTTGCTAAGTCTCTGAGAGGCTAAGTTGCTAAGTTTTTTTAAAGATTAAAAAGGTTCAAAGTTTTACTTTGGGCCTTTTTTGTTTTCTAGTATTTCTTGCAAGGTTTTGAAAACCTTGTAAGAAATGAAAAATAGATTATTCATTTTATATAATGTAGTCCCTAACGGGACAAATATTCGTTTGTATTATTTTTTCTACCAATATTTAATCTCTTCGAGATATTTTTAAGGCTTAAAATGTTTTGGTTTTGTCGCAATTTGTCTTAAAGAAAAATAATTTTAAGAATACTCCGTTAGGAGTTAGATGTTGGTAGTAGAAGAGAAGAATCGTCTAAATGATTGTCCCGTTAGGGACTATATTTATAGAAGAAATAAAAGTAAAAGTTATGAGATGTTTAACAAAGAAAGATATGATATTTGTTGATCCAAATCTTGTTGAAAAGAATAATTTATTATGGGTAGAATATCATCAAAAAGTAGAATTGGGTTTGGAAGATATAAAACACAATAGGATAATTTCGAAAGAAGATTTAGAGAAAGAAATGCTAGATTGGGATAATGATTAGATGGAATTCATATTCTTATCCTTTTTTTAACTTTTGTACAATTTTCATTTGAAAAATCCCGTCGTATCTTTGAGTTTTATAATTCAAAAGCTGTAAACTTAGAATCTTAGTCACTCAGCAACTTAGAAACTCAAAAGAAATGAAGTATACCACACTACCCAACACCGACATAAAAGTTAGTAAAATAAACCTCGGAACAATGACTTTCGGGCAGCAAAACACCGAAGCAGAAGGACATCAACAAATGGATTATGCACTCGAAAGAGGTATTAATTTTTTTGATACTGCCGAGATGTATTCGGTTCCTGCAAACGAAGCCACTTACGGAAGTACCGAGAAAATCATAGGAACCTGGTTCAAGAAAACCGGAAATCGCGAAAAAGTGGTTTTGGCCTCTAAAATTGCGGGACCAAACCCTAATTTTACCTACATGCGTGAGAAAGTAGATTTCTCTCCGGAAAGCATTAAATATGCTTTAGAAAATAGTTTAACACGTCTTCAGACAGATTATATCGATTTGTACCAAATGCATTGGCCGGAAAGACCAACAAATTATTTTGGACAACGCGGTTTTAAAGATCACGATGCCGAATGGGAAGATAATTTTAGAGAAATTCTGGAAACTTTTAACGGATTAATCAAAGAAGGTAAAATCAAACACATTGGGGTTTCTAACGAAAATGCGTGGGGAATGATGCGTTTTCTGGAAGAAAGCAAATATCAAGACCTGCCAAGAATCAAAACCGTTCAAAATCCGTATAACTTATTGAATCGTCTTTTTGAAGTAGGTTCTGCCGAAATTTCTAAATACGAAAATGTAGGTTTACTGGCATATTCTCCTTTAGCTTTTGGAGTTTTAACGGGTAAATTTTTAACCGGAGAAGCACATCCAAATGCGAGAATCAATCTTTTCCCGCAATACACGCGTTATAATAGTGATCAATGTACCCAAGCAACAAGATTGTATCAGGAAATTGCAAAAAAACACGGCCTGACATTGACAGAACTGGCAATGGGATTTGTTTTGCAACAACCGTTTTTAACCAGTGCGATTATTGGTGCGACGACAATGGAACAACTAAAAGAAAATATCGACACTATAGATGTGTTCTTGTCAAAAGAAATTTTAACCGAGATTGCTGCAGTTCAGGCGATAATTCCTGATCCGGCTCCTTAATTAGAGTTTTTAGATTAAACACAAATTCCACTAATAAACACAGAGCAATCCGTGAGAATTAGTGGAATTCGTGTTTAAATTCTATTTTCTTATAAATTCAAATTCTGATCTTTAGGATATCTGACTTTATAACTAATTCTGAATTTCTTGTTTTCATTTGGTTTCAGCTGCAATTGCCAAGTTATTATTCCGGTTTCGGCATTTACTTTTGCACCGTCGGTTTGCAATAATTCTACCTCAATTTCTTTGTTGGTACTTAATGGGTATTGATCTTTCAATAACAATTCGACCGCTTCTTTTTTATTGTTTCTCACGGTAATATCAAAAGTAAAAGTTTGTTCTTTTTTAGTAGATAAAAACTTAGTTCCTGATTTATCAGCGACTTTTTCGCGTTTTATCGAAACCTTTTTATCACGCCCCATGCTCAGATTCAAAGTATCACTGGTTTGATTAGGTTCTATGAAAGTTTTACCAACATACATCCCTTCAAAAATAATATTAGCTTCACCTCTTAGTAAATTATACTTACTGTAATCTGCAATTTCGGCCAACAAAAATGCTTCATTCTCTACTCGTGGAACTGCATAATATTTATAAGTTGCAGGTAATTTAATTTCTTTTAATGAAACACTGTGTATTTTTCCATTCGATAAAATATCATAGGGGATATCAATATCAAACGAAACATTCAGTTGGTTTTCTGCAACAGTAGTATAATTAGAAACTGATGATTCCATCATTACAGTAGCAGCCATATCCATAGATTTTTCTGCTTCTCTTGAAACTTTTGCAATACTTCCCTGAATCTGATTTCTTTTGCTCAATCCATAAGCAGTAGTAGTCACTTCCCCATAGGTTTGATTGGCTAAAAACCAAGAACTTAATATTGGTGCCTGATTATTTTGATTAGGCTGTCCGCTTGATAAAGTCAGTTTTACTTTTTTCCAGTCAATACCCGTGTTCTGAACCACTTGTGCTTTGTACATCATATTAATTGGCGATGTAACGCTTTCGGCACGCAAATCATAAAAAGGTGTCCAGGTTGCATTATCCGTTAGATAAGAAATGTCGAACGGAATTACTCCGGCAGTTTGATTCATCACCTGTAAGATTAGTTTTCCTGATGATGTTTTCTCTTCTTTATTTGCGTTTATTTCCAGCTTATTATTCAATTTTCGAAGCGTTTCATTCAGCTTTGTCTGTTTCTCTGTAAGAGTATTGATATTGTTGGCAATCTCAATTTGCTTGTTTTTATAATAATCAACCATTTTCATTAATTCGGTTACGTTCAAACCTGAGTTTACTCCCGAAATCTGTTGGTTTTTATCTAAAAGCTGGATCGTTTTGTTTTCTGAATTAATCGTATTATGCACTTTCTGAATTTCCTTCTGAACCAAAACGATACTGTCCCTTACTATTTTTAGTGCAGGCGATTTAGAATCGGCTTCATATTCTGAAATATAATTGTTGGTAAACTGAACCGAAAGAACTGTTACGTTTGATGGCGCACCAATTTGCACAGAATTTTCATTTAAATTCACCGCTACGTTTTTGATTACAATTTCGCTCGCACCAGCCGGAAGTGTTGCAGTTGCAGTTTGAGATAATTCGGCGGCATTAAAATATACTGTTGCTGATTTTACTTTGGCAGTAGTAAAAATTGGCTTTTGTGCCAATACAAACGTGCTTATTAGCAATAAGAGCAATGTGGCTTGTTTTTTAATCATGAGTTTATAATTTAAAGTGTTATTATAAAATTATAGATAACAAAAATGGCCCTAAGGTTGGTTTAACTTAATAATAAATTACTAAAATGATTTTCTTTTTAGAATTATCAATCTTTTTTTCGATGATCCTAAAAAACTTTTCATTTACCATTGGGCATCCCAAACTGTTACAAATAGGATTAATTTGCTCGTCAAACGGAACGTCAATATATTTGTGAAGTACTATATTGCGGTCGAAAGCATTGCTATTGGTTTGGTCTAAACCATATAATTTATAGGCTTTGCCAAATCTTCCCGAATAGGAACCGCCAATGGCATATTTGCCTAAAGAGCTGCAATTCGAATTCTTTACATTGCTAAATTTCAATTTTCCCGGAGTTCCTGTTTCTGATCCGGAACCATGTCCGACCAGACCTTTATCGAGTAGTTTGTTGTGTTTTAAATCGTAAATAAAAAACCGGTTTTTTCCAGATTCAATCTTCATGTCTAAAAAGAAAACAACATCTGAATTGTATTTAGGCGTTTTCCCCAAAAAACTCCTGATTTCAGTGATCTCACTTTTTAGCTTCTCTTCGTAGGAGTAAACCGGTTTTGAACTTTTAATACTTATCGATTCTTCTTTCTTGTTCATACATGCAAAACTCAGACCAAAAATGCTGGACAGCAGCAAAAGGAAAATTTTCTTTTTCATGATTACCGATTGATTTTATTTCTCCACTGTATAACCTTTTACTTTTGCAAAGCCCACGATCGATGTGTTGATGGCATTTCCCAAATCATCTTGTTTCTTGGTTTTTTTAGTTTCGGCATCAATAAACTGCTGACGTTTTTTGCCCAATTCGCCAATTTCTTTCTGGATTGTAGCTCTCTCTTTCGTTTTTTGCTCGACAATTGTTTTGATCTCGGCTTCAGATTTATTCTGAAGTTCTTTTGGTAATTCTTCTTTTTTAATTTTAGAAATAGCCGTTTTGTCCTCTTTGACTTTGTCGACCAAATCCCAGCTTTCATTTTTATAAACCGCTTTTGATTTGCTCACCGCACGTTCAGCATAATTTGAGGCCGAAACTTTTTGTGCATTTTTATCCTGCGCTTCCTGATTCATTTTTTTAGCAGAACCTTTGGCCCCATAACTAATGTAGGTGTTGTTGATTTTTTCATTGCACTTTGTAATTTCATCATCATAAGGTGTGGCAATGTATCGTACAGATTCATTAGAATCAATATTAAAATATTTCCCTTTTCCGTAATCTGCACCATTTTTCCATAGTTCGCGTATGCCTTGAGTTTTATCTCCGCAATAAATAGTATTCACATAAATGCCATTTTTTAAAGCATCGCTAATAGCTTCTTTATAATTAATCCCGCCCTGATTGAATTCTTCATTTCCGGAAATATAAATCAGCTTCATATTGTTGTTGTCTTTCGCCCATTTCAATTTTTTGGTAGCGTCCTGAATAACAGCTCCGCAATATTCACTGCCTCCATTTGTACTTAGGGCAAACAGTTTTTCAGAAATCAAATCCAGATCTGTCGAAAGCGGCGCTATTTGTCTTATGTAATTCGATTTTTGAGATAATCCGTCATTTCCATATTCATATAATGCGATTTCGATATCAGGTGTTTTTCCGTCATATTTTAAAGTGGTCAGCGTATTTACAATGTTCCAAAGCCTGGATTTTGCCTGGTCTATCAAACCATCCATACTGCCCGAGGTGTCCAGTAAAAGCGCTACCTGTATCTTGGTGTTTTCTGTTACTACTGGTTTTTCGATTACAGTATTCTTTTTAGAATTTGCATTCGAAGAAGTAAAACTTACCAAAGAGATTGTAGTGACCAAAAGTGCTGAGATAAATAGATTTGATTTCATGATTTCGAGTTTTTAATTGTTGATTACAGATCAAATTTAAAAACTTAAAGACCTCATTTTTTACAGAAAGGGTGAAACGGTATTTTGACTTGGTGAAATGATGCTGTGCAATTAGTTTTGTTTCGTTGTATTGATATTCAGGTTTTTTAAATCACCGTTTGGAGTCACCAGAATAAATTCTTTGTCTGTTTTTAAAACCGGTTTCTTTTCTCTGTTAATCGCAATTTTAATTTCATATTGTATTTGAATAACAGGTTCTAAAACAGTTGAATTAATTACAAAATCAAAATCTTTATTAAGTACCGGCTGGCAATAAAGTGTAACCGATTTGTTGATTTGATTAATGTTTGCCTTTTTTAAGTTTAAAGAAGAACTATTGTAGGCTTCATACGATTTATACATTTCTACGGGTACGTTTATAATGAAATCATCAGTGATTTTTTTCTCAGCATTTGTAAATGTTTCTCCCAGCAATTCCTGATAGTTTTTTAATTTTTCCTGAATAAGAAGTTTTGCTTTGTTTGTCATTTCTTTTTTGAGGGTTTCTAATGCATTCGAGAAATAATCAACCCGTACCAAATCGTATATTTCATAATTGGATAAAATCGAAATAAATTCATTAAGCTGAGCAGGATCAGCGAATTTTATATGAATGTTTTTCTTGAGTTCAAATCCTGCGGGAACTTCATTATAAGTCTTTCGATTAAACACTTTTTTCTCTGTTTCGTATTGGTAAACCGGAACAAAAGAAATCATGTCGACAAAAGTTTCAACTCCTTTTTTAAGTTTAATTTCGTTTAATGACTGCGTAATTCTTTGGTCCATTAATTCATTCACTTCCTTAGTTGTTTTGCCGGTTTGAGTAATGCTAAAAATTGCCGTATAGGCGTCTGCCTTAACATTTGCAAGCCCTTTTACACTTACAATAATATCGGTATTTGAAGGAAAATTTATATCAATCGCATTGTTGTTATAAGATTGCTGATGTTGATAATTGATATTTCCGGAAGCCTGTGCCATTATAAAGGAAGAAAATAGTGTTGTTAAGAATGTAAAGAATAGTTTTTTCATGATTATAGTTTTTAAATTGATAATCAAATGTATTGATCGAAAAAACGTATTTTTGGAAGAATGGGTCAACGGGTCTTTTGACTTGGTGAAAAATATAGGATAGGAATTTGAAATTAAGTTACTTTACATTTTCAAAACAACTTATTTGTGAAACGTCATTGGTTAATTATTTTTAGTATGCTTTATGCAGTGCTATTGTTTCCGCAACAAACAATAGCGCAGGAAATTCCTGTGCCTAAAGCCGAAAAAAGCAAGCAGGTCAAAATCAGTAAGGCGGCAGAAGATTTATCTGTTTCATTGGATGAAAATAATGAATCGAAAATTGCCGTGAATTATGAAAAATTGGCCAACGAATTTTTGAATAATGGTGATAATGCCAAAGCCGAGGAATATTTTAAGAGGGCATTAAACAGTTACACCAAATTAAAAAGGACTGAAGATAAAATCCGTGTAACGCGTAGTTTGGCCAAAGTACAGGAAAGTCAAAAAAACTTTAACTCAGCCATTAAAAATTACGAAGTTGCAGGTGCATTAGCAAAAGATGTTTCTGAAGAAAAGATCAACTTAAACGATGCCAACCGACTTAAAAATCAGTCAAATCCTGCCAGTCAGACCAATTATGTAGATTCTAATATTGAATTGCTGAAAAAGGAAAAGAAAAGTCAGGAAGTTACAGAAGCATATGTTCAGAAAGCTCAAAATTCATTAGACCTAAAAGATAAAAGTGTTGCAATAGAAAGCTATAAAAATGCACTCGTTTACGCAAAAGACAAACCGGAATCTGTAATTAAAATTAAGAATGAAATTGCCAATGTTTACGCCTCAGACAATCAGTTTGAAAAAGCAATTGGAATCAATCAAAAACTATTGGCAGAAGCCGTAACCAAACAAGACTTTAATACTCAGATCAAGCAATTGCAATCGCTGGCAACACTTTATTTTAAAAAAGAAGAACCAAAGAAAGCTTTAGTTTCATTGAAAGAAGCGTATGATTTAGCGTCTAAAAAAGGAAATTCGGCGGAAGCCAAAAATACTTTATCAGCCCTTGCAAAATATTATAAATCTAACGGAAATGAAAAAGAGAGTATGGCTCTTTATGAGCAATTCTTTCAAAATTTTGATGAGTTAATTCATTCTGATACGACTTTGATTAATGCAAAAACTTTTCAGGTTACAGAAGGTAAAATACGTCAGCTTGAAAAAGAAAAATCATTAAAAGATGAATTAATTACCAAGAAAAATACCTTCAATTATTTTCTTTTAGGATCAATTTTATTGCTTTTGCTCTTGTTCGCCTTTATTGTAAAAGCTTTGTATGCTATAAAAATCAAGAACAAAGAAATCGCTTTGCAATCGTTACGACGCGAGATGAATCCGCATTTTATTTTTAATAGTCTGAATAGTGTCAACCAGTTTATTTCTGAAAACAAAGAACTGGAAGCCAATAAATACCTGACTTCGTATTCGAACCTGATGCGGGATATGATGGAAAATTCGAACAAAGATTTTATTTCGCTGGATAAAGAAGTCGAGCAATTAAAAAAATACCTGGATCTGGAACATTTGCGTTTTCAGGATAAGTTTGATTTTGAAATTACTGTTGATGAAAAGCTGGATGCCGAGAGTGTTTTTGTACCCAATATGATTATTCAGCCTCATTTAGAAAATGCAATTTGGCACGGTTTACGTTATCTCGACAAAAAAGGTTTTCTACAGCTTCAATTTCAGTTTGTTGATGGTAAAGTTGTCGTAATTATTGATGATAACGGAATTGGTTTAGCCAAAAGCAAGGAACTGAAAACAAGCAACCAGAAAGTACATGAATCGCGTGGCCTTAATAATACCAATGAACGAATTGGGTTGCTGAATGAATTGTATAAAAAGAATATTACTTTTGAAATTAAAGAGAAAGCTTTGCCGGAATCCGGAACAATTGTTCAGATTGTTTTTCCATTAATTGATAAAATATGATGACATTTCAGAAGATAAAAAGTGTAATTGTCGAGGATGAATTGGCGGCGCGCGAAGTACTCAAAAATTATTTGAGTAAATATTGTCCGCAGGTTGAAGTTGTAGGTGAGGCGCAGAATATAAAAGAAGCTGTCCCTTTGCTGCATGAAATTCAGCCTCAATTGGTTTTTCTTGATGTCGAAATGCCTTTTGGGAACGCTTTTGATGTTCTTGAAGCGTGTAAAGATCTGCAATTCGAAACTATATTTGCCACAGCATTTTCTGAATATTCGCTAAAAGCATTAAACCAAAGTGCGGCCTATTATTTGCTAAAACCCATTAGTATCGAAGAATTGATTGTTGCGGTAAATAAAGTGCAGCATCAAATTATGAATCATGAGATTTTTAACAGAAATAAAATTATCGTTGAGAACTTTCATGAATCAAAACCAGAGAAACAACAGGTAATCTTACCAACGCTGGAAGGTTTTGAAGTGGTAAAAATGGAAGAAATAGTTCGCTTGCGCGGAAATGGAAATTTCACTGATTTGTATTTGAATAATGGAAACAAGAAAATGGTTTGCCGGTTTTTGAAACACTTTTCAGAAATTTTGCCTTTGCCTTTTATCCGGGTTCATAAATCTCATATCATTAATATGAATTGTGTGAAATCATACAATAAAGGCGGAATTGTAACGCTAAACGACGGAGCCGAAATCGAAGTGTCGCCTACTTATAAAGAAGATTTTCTAAAGAACTTTAAGTAGTTTTCTAACCGCAAAGTTCGCAAGGTTTTACGCAGAGTTCGCAAAGGTTTTTATTTCACAACTTAAAGAAATCTTAGCGCGCCTTGCGTAAAACCTTGCGGTTAAACAAATATTATAAGTCAAATTCTTCTTCTATCGACAGCGAATCGTTTTTAACCGCAGTTGAGTCAGGAGCTTTTATCCGTATTAAAGAACGTGCATTACCGGAAATATAAACCGGCAGCTGGCCTATTGTATCTTCAGGAACTAAAAGACCGCGACGAAACATTAAATTTTTTAAAAACTTCTGATTTTGCACAGCAAAGTCTTTCAGATTTCCCTGATCATTAAACTGATACATGAATTTTCTTGGCTTCGGAATAATAGTCGCCAGGTACAAACATTCATCTACATTTAAAGCCGATGGACTTTTTTGGAAATAGAAATGACTTGCTTCGCCAATTCCGTATACATTTGGTCCCCATTCGATGATGTTGAAATAGACTTCCAGCATTCTTTCTTTACTAACAACACGATTGTTCTCCAAAATATAAACCAATAGAATTTCTTCCAGTTTACGCGAAAGTGTTTTTTCTCTGGTTAAGAAAACATTTTTAATCAATTGCATACTAATAGTACTAGCACCGCGAGAGAATTTTTTGGTTCTGATATTCTTTAAAATAGATTGCTTGAAAGCTTCATTAATGAATCCGCGATGGGAGAAGAAAGAAGGATCTTCGGTCGTCAGGACACATTTTCTTAAATAAGGCGAAATCTGATCTAAAGGTGTATAATTAGGATTTGCATTTCCAACTAAAACCGGTCTTTGCAAAACATTCTGAATAATGGCGCGATAGACAAATTCACCGTTTAATTTGTTGAGATCGGCTTCACCATATTTGGTGATTTTTAGATCTTCTTTATTGAGTTTACTATCAAAAACTAAAGTATTCGGTTTGTTTTTATTGAATTTGAAATCCAGTTTGTAGTCGAAATTTCCCGTAGCTTCCATTCCCTGAAAGTGTGTAAACAATCCATCAGGCAATGAAACGATAAAATCCTGCGCTTTCATTTTTGGGATATCCACTTTCAACGTATAAATGGTATCTTTTTCGGTGCTGTAAGAAATATAAGGTTTCACTTTTATCTTGTTCAGTTGCATGGTCGAAGTGCTGTCGATCGAAATAAAATCATCTCCTAATAAAAAGCGATAATCAAAACGCGCATTTTTTATCACAACGTCTTTACTGGCAATTTTTGGGTGGTTGATTTTTAAATTGGCGATAGAAGTGTAACCTTCGATATGCAATTCGCTGCCGTCTTTTTCTATATTCTGAACATTTAATCGGATAGAATCGAAACTTGCTTTTAAATTATAACGTTCGTCTAAATACGGAACACGAATTGCTCCGGTATCAAGATTGAAAAAACGAATATCGGCTTTTTTATTTCTTGGATCAGTAAATCCTTTTATGTTCCAGCGCTGATCAAAATCTTTGCTTTGAACATGAAGATTGGTTTCGAGTTGTTTGTTGTCTAAAACGAGTTTATTTACTGCGACAGAGGTTTTTTTGCCATTATCATCAATTCTGAAATTCAGGTTTTCCAACTTCATATCTGTCGGAACCAGATTCAGTAATTTTGAAATAATGCGATAGGCAAAAGTGGCGTATTTTCTTTTTTCGTTTTTATCAGTGTCGGCTTTGTCTTTCTTTAAGAAAGCATCAAAATTGCGGACATTTCCTTTTTTTACTAATTGAATATAACCGTTGTTTACTTTTAAAGTTCCAATTTGTACATCACCAATTAGTAAATTAGATAAACTGATACTGGTTTCAATTTTTTCAATGTTACAAAGTGTATCGGCATTTTTAGGAACCAGAACAACATTGGTTAATTTAATACCATTTAAACCATCAAACGTAGCCGATTTTACAGAAAATGTACTGTTGTATTCGGTATTCATCTTAGTTTTTACTTTGGCGATAGCTTGTTTTAAAAGCGAATCACGAAAAAAGTAAAAGCCTAAAAAAAGCACTACCAATACTAATGCAAGTATTATAAGTGCCTTGTATATTTTTTGTTTTGGGAATTTCATAAATGGAGATTGGTATTCGAAATTTTTCGCTTTTCAAAGCTAGTGTAAATTTAAATTTAAATTTATCTGCTTATAAAGTTTTCCTTATAAATTTTCTATAATGTTCTAAAGGTTTGATTTTGTTGTTATTATGTTTTGTGTTTTTCTAGATAATAGAAGGAATTTATGGTTTAGCGTCAAAATTGAGAGAAGCCGTAAAGTTTTACAATTTACACAATATATATTTGCTTCATTAATAATATTAAAATCAAACCAATGAAAATCTTAAAAAAAATTATGTTTTTGTCTTTTGCTATTTGTGCAATGGTGTTGTCGTCATGCAGTAGTAATGATTCTGATGATGAAGGAACTCCGGAAAATCAAGAGGAATTTATCAAATTCACATACAATGGGAAAGTATACAATTTTGAGCCTGGCCTTATGTCGTCGTTAAACATGAATATTATGGGAAGTACGGGAATTGATGACACATACAAAAAAATTTCATTATGGACGCCTTTGAATGTTACCAAGGGAAGCCATGAGATCGTATATGATTTATCAAATATGGAGACTACTTATCAAGCGTCTTTTAGTTTTATGCCTGCAATAAAGAATGCTAATGCTAAATCTGGAAAAATAAATATTACCGCTGTTGATGATAAAAAAATTGAAGGCACATTTACTTTTTCGGGAACTTCAGGAGAACAGACATTTACTGTTACAGAAGGTAGCTTTAGAGTTTTAAGATAGTAGAAGTTGTTTTATAAAAAAATCTCGCTCATGTACATTCGTTAAATTGATGTTCGTGAGCGAGATTTTTTTTTAAAAATAGAATGTTGCGGTTTTATCCAAAAAGAATGCCCGCCACATCTTCAATTTTTGCTACAAGTTCAATCTTGATTCCGGTATTCTTTAAGGCAATTTTGTTGTACTTAGAGACAAAAATAGTGGTGAAACCTAATTTTTCGGCTTCCTGAATTCTTTGATCCACACGATTTACAGGACGAATTTCGCCCGAAAGTCCCACTTCGCCGGCAAAACAAAAGCCTTTTGTTACCGGAATATCTTCGTTTGATGATAAAATAGCAGCAACAACCGCAAGGTCAATTGCTGGATCATCAACAGAAATTCCGCCCGTTACATTCAGGAAAACGTCTTTTGCGCCTAAGCGAAATCCGGCTCTTTTTTCTAGAACCGCTAAAATCATGTTTAGTCTTTTGGCATTATAACCTGTTGTGCTTCGTTGTGGAGTTCCGTAAACTGCGGTACTTACCAGCGATTGTATTTCGATCATCAACGGTCGCATGCCTTCCATGGTAGTAGCAATCGCCGTTCCGGACATTTCTTCGTCTTTGTGCGAGATTAATATTTCTGATGGATTGCTGACTTCGCGTAAACCACTTCCTAACATTTCGTAAATTCCCAATTCGGCAGTAGAACCAAAACGGTTTTTTAGCGAACGTAAAATTCGATACACGTGATTTCGATCGCCTTCAAATTGTAAAACGGTATCGACCATATGCTCGAGGATTTTTGGTCCGGCAATGTTTCCGTCTTTTGTAATATGCCCGATTAAAATAACCGGAATATTGGTTTCTTTGGCAAACTTGATCAATTCGGCAGTAGTTTCTCTAATCTGAGAAATACTTCCGGCAGTCGATTCAATATAATCTGTATGCAAAGTCTGAATCGAGTCGATAATGACAATTTCAGGCTGAATAGCTTCAATTTGTTTGAAGATATTCTGCGTTTTGGTTTCTGTCAGGATATAGCAATTGTCACTATTTGGCGTGATTCTTTCAGCACGCATTTTTATTTGCTTCTGACTTTCCTCGCCCGAAACATATAAAGTTTTATAAGGTAATTTTAATGATATCTGAAGTAAAAGTGTACTTTTCCCAATTCCGGGTTCACCGCCCAAAAGTGTCAAAGATCCCGGAACAATTCCGCCACCCAAAACGCGGTTCAATTCGCCATCAGTAGTATCCATACGGATTTCCTGAGTCGAGTCGATCTCATTAATTTTTAAAGGGCGGGGAGCTTTTCCACTTGGTGTTGGTTCGCTTTTCCAGGCTACTTTTTCCTGCTTTTGAATGATTTCTTCAGCAATAGTATTCCATTCTTTGCAGGCATTGCATTGTCCTTGCCATTTGGCATATTGGGTACCGCAATTCTGGCAAAAAAAGGAAGTTTTAACTTTAGACATTATTTACTGGTTTTTTCAAGTGTTTTCATCTGGTCGATTTTCTCGTACATCAAATCTTTGTTTAAATCTCCAATTGGCTCCATTTGTGAAGCATTTTGATATTTTTTTGAAGCTCTTTTAGGATCTCCCATTTTTTCATACATCAAACCTAACTCGTATTCTCCTAACATGGCTTTTGGGTAATTTACATTTCCAATTTCGGCCATTTTACCTAATTCATCATAAGCATTCTTTTTCAGGATCAGGGTTTCTATAACTTTAAAGTCGCTCATTCTTACCGGAATCTGAACTCCTAAAACTTTAGACATTACGTTGTATTTGTTTTCCAGATAATCAGCATAACCTGTTTCAAGAACAGCAATTTTATTATTGTATTCCGCAGAATTGATTGGTCGGTATACTTCAAATATTTGGTATAATGCACTTGGAATAGCGTGCAAGACCTCAGTATAATGTGTTGTACCTTTAAATAAGTCGTACTTATAATTTACTAATGGATTATTAGCTATTTTAATATTGCTGTCTAATTTTTCTATCGGTTCTTTGATTTTTTTATTATCTCCGTCTGCGGCAGATACATAATAAAATAAAGGCTCTGTTATTTTAGAAAATTTCTCCGGTATTCTAACTTCCATTTTATTAGCCAGTTCAGGGCTAAAAGAAATGTACGCATTAAAAAGAGGTTTTTCTTTATACAAGTAGAAGTTGATAAAACTTGCCGTTACATCATGACCGGCAATAATTCTAAAAGGTGATGTGCGGTATTTTTTTTCGACATAAGGCACTAATTCGGCACCAATGAATTCAAAAAATTCGGCTCCTTTTTCAAAAGGAAGTCCAGTATTTTGATCCACTGTTGTGTCGTCTTCACGTTCGTCATTTTTATTTTGATGAACGCCAATAATAATTACTTCGGGTAAATCTCCCCAATAGGCACCATAACTTAAAGCTCCGGAGAAAGGATCAAATAAATAATCGCCATCTAACAGGTATAAAACAGGATATTTTTTTTCGGGATTGGCCTCGTAGGATTCTGGAAGTCCAATGGTTATTCTTCTTTCTACACCAAGTTTTTCAGATTTGATGTTGTCGAATGTTTTCTGCGAAAAAACAGAAAAAGAAATTAAGGTAAGCAGTAAGTAAACTTTTTTCATGATTTGGGCATTTCAGTGAATTAAAAAGTATTGAAATAGTGTAGCAATATAATACTTTATTTGCTTTTTTGTTACTGTAGGAATTTAAAATAAAGCAATGAACTTGTGGGCTTAAATCTTTTTGATTTAAGCAAAAGAAATCTTGTTTGTTCAAAAATAATTTTGACAAACAGTGGTATTATTAAGGCGTAAAAGGAAAACTTAAGTTAGCGAATTATCGTTTTCATTAGGGAAAATGATCCATGGTTTGAAGGCTTTAGCCTCTTCAAATTCCAGGGTTGCATAGGATATAATGATAATGATGTCGTCTTTTTGAACTTTTCTTGCGGCAGGTCCGTTAAGGGTGATTTCGCCCGAATTTTTCTCTCCTTTTATAGCGTAAGTTTCAAAGCGTTCGCCATTATTAATATTTACAATAGATACTTTTTCACCTTCAATAATGTTTGAGGCTTCCAGTAAAGTTTCATCAATAGTAATACTGCCAATATAATTTAAATCAGCTCCAGTTACTTTTACTCGATGAATTTTAGATTTTATAACTTGAATTTGCATGATGCAAAGGTAAATTAATTTAATGAAATGGTGTCAATCAACCTTATAGAATTAACAAATACCGCTATAAATGCACGGTAATTTTTGTCTTTACTTTTATGATCGATAGGTAATAATGTAGATTCGTCAGCAATTACAAAATATTCAAGGTCAAAACGCTCATTGTCTTTGAAGGAATTTTCGACAAATTGAATCGTTTCTTCGGGAGTTCCGTTTTGAAATATTTCTTTTGCTTCGGTTAAGACTTTATATATAATAGAAGCTTCTTTTCTTTCTTCGGGAGTTAAACGTTCATTGCGTGAACTCATGGCCAATTGATTATCTTCTCTAAAAATTGGACAACCCACAACATTTACAGGTAAGTGGTTTTTTTCGACCATTTTTTTGACAATCTGCAACTGCTGAAAATCTTTTTCTCCAAAATAAGCATTGGTTGGCATTACAATTTCGAACAAACGTTTTACGATGGTTCCAACACCGTTAAAATGTCCGGGTCTGAACTTGCCTTCCATTTGATTTTCCAGTCCGTCAAAGTCAAAAGACTGTGATATTGTATGTCCTTCGTAAATGTCATCTACAGTTGGAGCGTAAAGAATTATTTTGTCACTTAAATTGCGCATTTTTTTTACGTCTTCTTCAAGTGTTCTTGGATATTTTTCGAGATCTTCGGGATTGTTAAATTGCGTTGGATTGACGAAAATACTTACAACCGTATCGTCGTTTTCTTTGATTGATCTTTGCATTAACGCCAGATGACCTTGGTGTAAAGCGCCCATTGTTGGTACAAATCCGATGGTTGAATTTGTGGTTTTGATAGTTTTTAAATAAGCTATCAAAGCTACTTTACCGTAGAAAATATGCATGGCAGTATTATTAAAATTTAGTGCAAACATAATATATTAGTTATAAACTGCATAAATTTTTGTAATTTTGCAACGTTTTTATTACCAAAAATTAAGTAAAATACTATTATGAAAGATAAGAGGATATTATATGTATCATCTGAAGTCGTGCCTTATTTGGCTGAAAATGAGGTTTCTTTAATGTCTTATGACGTTCCAAAAATGATCAATGATCAAGGAGGTCAGATAAGAATTTTCATGCCAAGATATGGAAATATCAACGAAAGAAGACACCAGTTACATGAAGTTATTAGACTTTCAGGAATGAATTTGGTAGTGAATGACTTAGATATGCCATTGATTATCAAGGTGGCTTCGATTCCAAAAGAGAGAATTCAGGTTTATTTTATTGATAACGATGAATATTTTAAACGTAAAGCAACCTTTGCTGACGAAGAAGGAGTTTTGTATCCGGATAACGACGAAAGAGCAATATTTTTTGCTAAAGGAGTTGTCGAAACGGTGAAAAAACTAAATTGGGTTCCGGATATCATTCACGTGCACGGTTGGCTGGCTGCAATGCTGCCAATTTATATGAAGCACTATTATAAAAATGAGGCTTTGTTTTCTGAAACTAAAATTGTCACTTCTGTTTACGGGCAGTCTTTTGATGAAAACCTGGATTTAGAAATGATAAATAAGGTGAAATTTGATGGTGTGCCTCATGAGGCGATCTCTGATTTAGAAACGCCAAACTACGAAAATGTCTTAAAGGCTAGTATATTACACTCTGATGCTGTAATTATAGCATCTCAAAACGTATCCCCAAGTTTAACAAAATTTATAGAATCTTCAGGAAAACCTTTTTTACCTTTCGCCACGAAAGATGCATTCGCTGAAGCGTATACAAATTTCTATAAAACAATGGGTCTTTAAATTTTAACATTATTATTAAACATGTATAATACTTCTTTTATTAAGAAAATTCTATTAGTAGCAACTGTTGTCCTTTTATATTCTTGTGATAAAGATTTTAATGAAATCGGTGAGGGTTTAATCGGAGACGATCATTTTGGTCTGGAACATACAGAATATGATGTTTTAGCTTATAATCAGGAAGTAACTCCAGTTCAGTCAAACGGATTGACACTTAATGGTTTGGGTATTTATGACAACGCGGTTTTTGGAACAACTACAGCCAATTTTGTAAGCCAAGTCGCTTTAGAAACCAATGCGCCAACTATTGGTGAATCACCTGTAATAGAAAGTGTAGTGCTTAGTGTTCCTTATTTTAGCCATGTAACCGGAGCAGATTCTAATGGGGGTAATCTATACGCGTTAGATTCTATTTATGGAGATAAAGCAAATGGTAAACTTAAACTGAGTGTTTACGAGTCTGATGTCCAAATGCGTTCTTCTTATATAGATGGCGGTTCTCAATTTGCTCAATTGTATTATACGAATCAGGATCCTGATTTTTTTGCAAATCTAGTTCCAAAATCAGCACCTAAGCTTTTAAATGATGATCCTGATAAGAAGCAAAATGTGGCATTCTTTTTTAGTAATCTTCAACAGAAAAAAGATTCAACAGTAGTAGATGCTAATGCTGCTGTGAAAAAGTATACTTATACTTATACTGCTCCGGAGATGCGCTTAAAACTAAATAAACAGTTTTTTCAGGATAAAATTCTTAACGCCCCGGCATCAAAGCTTTCTTCTACAACTGTTTTTCAGGAGTATTTTAGAGGGGTGTATTTTAAAGTAGAAAAATCTGCGGACAGTCCAACGACGAATCTGGCATTGTTAAATTTTTTCAAACAGGGTGATAATGCTAAAATCACGATCAGGTATAAGGCAAAAACGGCTATAACTACAGATCCTGTGGATACAATGGAAGACAAAACATTGGTTATTAATTTGTCAGGAGCTGCTGCCAACTTGTATAATGATGTTAAAGATCCTGCTTATGCTGCTGCTATAGCAAATAGAAATGACCAAACTGGAGACGAACGTCTTTATTTAAGAGGAGGGCAGGGTTCGCTTGCTGTAATTGAATTATTTGGTAAAACTGATATAATGGGTTATGATGATCAGGGGAATGTTGTAAATACTCCTAATGGTGTGTCAGATCAATTAGATGAAATCCGATATAATGTTAAGTATAAAAAATGGCTGGCCAATGAGGCTAATTTAGTTTTCTCTATTGATGCAGCTAAAATGACAGGAGTTTGGGAGCCAAAAAGAATTTACTTGTATGATTTGGTAAATAATATACCCCTTGTAGATTTTAGTACAGACGGATCTACAGATGGGACTAATAATAAAATCGTATATAGTGGTATAATTAATTTAGATGCTACTACAAAGAGAGGTACAACGTACAAAATTAGATTAACGAGCCATGTTCGTAATTTAATAAAAGATGCGGCTGTAAAAAATGTGAAATTAGGTTTGGTAGTAACAAGTGATATAAACACAATAACTTCAGGTAAATTAAAAAATAGAATTTTAATTGATCCGGCTAATCCAAATGACTATTTTTCAGAAGTACCAAGAGCTTCAATTATGAGTCCGTTAGGAACAGTATTGTTTGGAGGAAATATTCCTTCAACAGATGCTAACTATGCGAAAAGACTTCAATTGCAAGTGTACTACACGAAACCAAATTAATAAATAATATATGTGTGGAATTGTTGGATATATCGGTCATAGAGATGCCTATCCTATTGTTATAAAAGGGTTAAAGCGTCTTGAGTACAGAGGATATGATAGTGCGGGTGTCATGTTATATGATGCTGAAACAGGTATAAAAGTTTGTAAAACAAAAGGTAAAGTTTTAGATCTTGAAGCTAAAGCAAAAGAAGGTTTTACTACAAACGGAACTATAGGGATAGGGCATACGCGTTGGGCAACACATGGAGTGCCAAATGATGTAAACTCGCATCCTCATCTTTCTAATTCAGGTGAGTTGGTCATTATTCATAATGGAATCATTGAGAATTATGCACCGCTTAAAGAAGAATTAATCAAAAGAGGATATACTTTTAAATCTGATACAGATACTGAAGTTTTAGTCAATTTGATTGAAGAAGTTCAGAAGAAAGAAGGAATAAAGTTGGGTAAAGCAGTTCAGATTGCTTTAAATCAGGTGGTAGGGGCTTATGCAATTGCTGTTTTTGATAAAAAAAATCCAAACGAAATAGTGGCTGCAAGATTAGGTAGTCCGTTAGCGATTGGTGTTGGAGAAGGAGAATATTTTATTGCTTCTGATGCTTCGCCTTTTATCGAATATACTTCGAATGCAATTTATCTTGAAGATGGTGAAATGGCAAACATTAGATTGCATAAGCCTCTTAAAGTTAGGAAAATTAAAGACGACTCTTTAGTAGATCCTTATATTCAGGAGCTTCAAATGAATTTGGAGCAAATAGAAAAAGGAGGTTATGATCATTTCATGCTTAAAGAAATCTACGAGCAGCCAAGTGTTATAAAAGATACCTACAGAGGAAGACTTCATGCAAATAAAGGAATTGTTCAAATGGCTGGTGTTGAAGATAATTTGGAGAAATTTCTTAATGCCGACAGAATAATTATCGTGGCTTGTGGTACTTCATGGCACGCAGGTTTAGTCGCGGAATATATCTTTGAGGAATTTACACGTATTCCTGTTGAAGTAGAATATGCTTCTGAATTTAGATACAGAAACCCTATTATAAACAAAAACGACGTTGTTATTGCAATCTCTCAATCGGGAGAAACGGCTGATACAATGGCGGCTATTAAATTAGCTAAAGAAAATGGTGCTTTTGTATTTGGAGTTTGTAATGTGGTGGGTTCTTCTATTTCGAGAGAAAGTCATGCCGGTGCTTATACGCATGCAGGACCTGAAATTGGAGTAGCGTCAACTAAAGCGTTTACAACTCAAATTACGGTTTTAACTATGATCGCATTGCGATTAGGTAAAGCTAAAGGAACTTTATCAAACACTGATTTCCATACATACTTACAAGAATTAGAAATAATCCCTGAAAAAGTAGCGGAGGCATTAGAAACAAACGACAGAGCAAAAGAGATTGCTGCAGCTTTTAAAGATGCTCCAAACTGTTTGTACTTAGGTCGTGGATATAACTTCCCTGTTGCATTAGAAGGTGCTTTAAAGCTTAAAGAGATCTCGTACATTCATGCAGAAGGTTATCCTGCTGCAGAGATGAAACACGGTCCGATTGCTTTGATCGATGAGCATATGCCGGTTATTGTGATTGCACCTAAACAAGGTCACTACGATAAAATTGTAAGTAATATTCAGGAAATTAAATCAAGAAGCGGTAAAATCATCGCTGTAGTAACTAAAGGTGATACTCAGGTTCGTGAGTTAGCAGATTATGTTATTGAGATTCCTGAAACTTCAGATGCTCTATCTCCATTGATTACAACAATACCTTTACAGTTGCTGTCTTACTATATAGCAGTAATGAGAGGTTGTAATGTAGATCAGCCACGTAACTTAGCAAAATCAGTTACTGTAGAGTAATTCGATTAAAATATTTATATGTTAAAAAAAGCGAGATTTAGGTTTCGCTTTTTTTTATTGCCATATATTTTTTCTTTATGCTTAATTTTTATTAAATCCTTATTTTTTTAATTAAAAATAATATGTATGCATAGTATTTTGTGTTTATTAAGTTTGATTTTTGATTTTAATTGAAGAAATGCAATTGTTAAATAGTTAAAATTGTAACAAAATTTATATAGAATATTTATTTTTTTTAACATTTTTTTATTAATATCAAAAATATTTGTATTTTGGCTATATAAACTAACCAAAAACAAATCCAAATGAGAGTGTATTTGCTAATTATGTTGTTTTTCAGCGGAATATCCTTTGCGCAGAATACAATTACTGGTTCTGTTACTGATAGTAACAAACAATCTATTCCTGGTGCTAATATTAATTTAGTAGGAAGTTCTACCGGAACGTCTACTGATTTTGATGGCTCTTTTAAATTGAATACTTCTGCTAAACTTCCTTTTGTGATCAAAGTTTCGGCAGTGGGATTTGAAAGTAAAACAATTAATGTTACTTCGGTAAACCAAAAAATCAATGTGATTTTAAAAGACGAAGAAACAAAATTAGATGAAATTGTTGTTTCGGCTTCAAGAACTCCGGAACGTGTCATTGAATCGCCGGTTACTATTGAAAGAATGGGGCTTCAGGAAATTAAAAATACAACAGCACCTACTTTTTATGATGGTTTAGAAAATTTAAAAGAAGTGAACTTTAATACCAGTAGTATTTCTTTTAAATCGATAAATACGCGTGGTTTTGCTACAGTGGCAAATACACGTTTTATGCAGTTAGTCGACGGGATGGATAATTCCTCTCCAGCCTTGAACTTTGTATTAGGGAACCTAATTGGTATTTCTGATATTGATGTAGCCAGTGTCGAACTTTTGCCTGGAGCGTCTTCTGCATTATATGGAGCGAATGCTTTTAACGGTATTATGTTTATGAGCAGTAAAAGCCCTTTTACTAATGAAGGGATAAGCGTTTATTATAAATACGGACAAACAAGTCAGGATGCTGCCGGAACAAATGATTACAATGATTTTGGAATCAGGGCAGCAAAAGCATTTACCAAACATTTTGCATTAAAAGCGAACTTCACTTATATGGAAGCTTCTGAATGGATTGCGGCTGATACGAGAAGTATGACTGGCGGTTCTGTAGGGCATGCTAATAATTCAAATTATGATGGGTTAAATATATATGGTGATGAGATTACAACCTTTATCCCAAATGTTGGGCAGGTGAGTAGAACAGGATATCGTGAGCAGGATTTGACTGATAATAAAGTTAAAAGTATGAAGGCTGACTTTAGTGCTCATATTAAGCCTTGGGCAGATGATACTGAAATTATTTTGCAATATAAAATTGGTACAGGTAGCACAATTTATCAGGGAGCAAACAGATATGCTTTGAAAGATTTCTTAATGCAGCAGGGTAAATTTGAAATAAAAGGTAAAAACTTTTTTGGAAGGGTTTATTTTACAAGTGAAGATGCGGGAAATTCTTATGATATGAGATTTGCCGGCTGGAATGTTAACAGACTTGCAAAATCAGATAAAAACTGGTTTACAGATTACGGAACAGCATATCAATTGTCATCTGCCGTACTTGGTCTTAATGCAACTGATGCATCTAATTATGCAAGGAATTTTGCTGACTATAATGTCTCGCCAAATTTACCATTGGTGCCAAATATTGATCCGCTTAATCCAAGTGCCCCAAGATCGGCCAGATTTGAGCCAGGTTCTGCACAATTCAATAATGCTTTAGCGACAGTTATTTCTAATCCTGATTTAACTCAGGGGGCTAAATTTATTGATCATTCTAAATTATATCATTCAGATGTAAATTATAATTTGAGAGATGTTATCAAATTTGCCGAAATTCAGGTGGGAGGTTCATGGAGAAAATATATCATGGATTCAGAAGGAACAATCTTTACAGATTACGATGGTCCTATCGAATATAAAGAATATGGGGCTTATGCTCAATTGCAAAAAAAATGGCTGGACGACCGATTGAAATTTACAGGATCTATTCGTTATGACAAAAGTCAGAATTTTGATGGTAATGTTTCGCCAAGAGTCTCTTTTGTGTATTCTGCAGGAGAATCAAAAAGACATAATTTCAGAGCGTCTTATCAAACAGGTTTCCGTAATCCAACCACTCAGGATCAATATATTGGTTTAGATTTAGGGCCATTTGCATTAGTGGGTTCTGCGCCAGACAATTTAGATCGTTTTCAGGAAACGCAGCCTGTAAGTCTTGCTGGTCAGGCTATACCGGGAGCAGGTATAGGGCCAACGGTTAATTTATCCGGGCGTAGCGCTTATGAAAATTCATATACATTGACTTCTGTTCAGGCATTTGCAGCTTCTGCAAATCCTGCTGATCTTAAGGTTGCAAACCCAAGCTTGGTAAAACCGGAACAAGTACATGCTTTTGAAGTAGGATACCGCACAGTGGTGCAAAATGATTTATCGATTGATATCAATGCGTACTACAATATTTATAATGACTTTATGAATACTTCAAGAGTAATTACTCCTTATTATGGAACAGTAGGAACTAATTCTGCAGATCCTGGTGTTCAGTTGGGTTATGCTGCTTTGGCTTTTGGAGACAGAAGAGTGTATCAAATTTATACTAATACTACTGCTCAAATCACATCATTTGGTGTTGGAGTTGGTTTGTCTAAAAAAGTATATAAAGATTTTGAATTGGGCGTTAATTATAATTATTCTCAATTTGATTTTGATCAAACAGAAGATCCAAGTTTTGTGGCAGGATTTAATACGCCAAAACATAGAATCAAAGGTTCTTTTGGAAATGCTAAAGTGACTAAAAACTTAGGCTTTAATGTTAATGTAAGATGGAATACAGAATATTTATGGCAATCTTCTTTTGGAGATGGTATGATTCCGGAAAATACAGTTCTTGATGCTCAGATTAATTATGGTATTCCAAAATTGAAATCTGTTATTAAACTTGGAGCAACAAATCTTTTTGGAAAAGATTATCTTCAGGTGGTTGGTGCAGGTATGATTGGTCAGATGTGGTTTGCTTCATGGGTGATTAATCCTTAAATGAAAATGATTTGATCGAAATATTTTTCTTTCTTTTTATGATTTACTAAATAATAAGGAAGAGCTAATAATTTAAAAGTTAACAACATGAAAAAAAATATAAAATGGCTATTACTGGTTTCTTTAATCGTTGTAGCATGTAATAATGATGATAGTAATGATGAGCCTGCAGAAGTACCTGTTGTGCCGGGAACGGCAGTTTTTACTAAATATGTAGCACTTGGAGATTCTTTTGCTGCAGGTTACAGTGATGGAGCGTTGTTTGCAAAAGGGCAGAGTAACGCCTATACTAATATATTATCGCAACAATTTGCGGCCGCTGGCGGAGGTGCTTTTACAACTCCTTACATGCTGGATAATATTGGTGGATTTTCTTCTGGAGGTGTGCAAATTCCTAAATTTCCAACAAGGTTTATTTTTGAGCCCGTTACAAGAACTCCTGTAAATGTTCCCGGAGTTTCCGGAACAGCGATAACGGCACGTTTAACTGGCTCTTTCAATAACATGGGTGTTCCTGGGGCGAAAAGTTTTCATTTGTTAGCGCCTGGATATGGAAATCTTGCTGGTGTTTTTACGACTCCGGCTACCGCAAATCCATATTTTGCACGTTTTTCTTCTTCGTCTACTACAAGTATTCTGGCTGATGCCATGGCTCAGGCTCCTACCTTCTTCTCTTTGTTTATAGGTGGTAATGATGTTTTAGGTTATGCGACAAATGGGGGTGTGCCTACTTCTCAGGATCCGGTTTTAGGAGATGATATTACACCAACTGCAACTTTTAATTTTGCCTACAATACACTTGTTAGTACTTTAACTTCAAATGGTGCAAAAGGAGTAGTGGCTAATTTACCATACATTACAACATTGCCACACTTTACAACAGTGCCTTACAATCCGCTTACGGCAAAATCAATTGGGAAGGATAATGAAGCTGTTGGATTGGCTACTATTAAATTGCTGAATGCACAATTATATGGTCCGCTAAAAGCAGCCTTAACAGCTTTTGGCGCGGGTGATAGAATTAATTTGCTATCTGAAACTTCTGCGAGCCCGGTATTAATAAAAGATGAAACATTGCCGAATCTGGCTGCTAAGTTGGCAGCAGCATTTACGCCAACATTAGGAGCGCAGACAGCGGCTTTCTACGGAGCGATCTTTGGACAAGCCAGACAAGCCAAGTCTACAGATTTGTTACTGCTAACGACGAGAGCTGCTATTGGTGCGGCGCCAACGGCTGTTGATTCCGGTGTAGGAATTGCTCCTCCTTATCCATTAAATGCATTTGGAATTTCATTTCCATTACAAGATAAACATGTGTTGATTCCAGCTGAAATTGAAGAGATTAGAGTAGCTACAGACGCTTATAATGTAATAATTGCAGCCGCTGCAGAAGCGAAAGGACTGGCTTTTGTGGATACAAAAGGTGTAATGACAAAGTTGTCCAGCGGAGGAATTCGTTTTGGAAATTTCACAATGACTTCTTCGTATGCAGTTGGAGGTGCCTTTTCGCTTGATGGTGTGCATCCTAGTCCAAGAGGTTATGGTTTGATTGCTAATATTTTTATTGATGCCATCAATGCAAAATATGGTTCGACTTTGCGTCATGTAGATTTGGGGACATATCCAATTCAATATCCATTAACGATTCAATAGTTTTAATTTTTTTTAGTATAAAAGCCACTCATTTTGAACATGTAGTGGCTTTTTTTTATTATGTTAAAAAATGCCATTTTAGATATTTGAAGCCTTAGATTTATGAATCAAACAAAATCGTAGTATTTTTTATAAAAAAAATATTGATTTTATATTTTAAAAAATTATCTTTGCGCTTTGAAAAAAGAGGTATTTTCGATAAACCTAAATAGCTATTTAATAAATACATAAGTAATGTCAAAAGTAATAGGAAAAGTTGCTCAAATCATTGGACCAGTAGTTGACGTAGTTTTCAACGGTAAGGATGTTGAACTTCCAAAAATTTATGATTCACTAGAAATCACTAAAAAAGACGGAACATTGTTAGTTCTAGAAGTACAATCTCACATCGGTGAAAACACTGTGCGTACCATTTCTATGGACTCTACAGACGGTTTGTCAAGAGGATATGAAGTAGTTGGAACTGGAAATCCAATCCAAATGCCAATCGGTCCAGATGTATATGGAAGATTATTCAATGTAATTGGAGATGCAATTGATGGTTTAGGAAACTTGCCAAAAACAGGAGAAAACGGTTTGTCTATTCACAGACAAGCTCCTAAATTTGAAGATTTATCAACTTCATCAGAAGTTTTATTCACAGGTATTAAAGTAATCGATTTGATCGAGCCTTATGCAAAAGGAGGTAAAATTGGATTGTTTGGTGGTGCAGGTGTTGGTAAAACTGTATTGATTCAGGAGTTGATCAACAATATTGCAAAAGGTCACGGTGGACTTTCTGTATTCGCAGGAGTAGGAGAAAGAACACGTGAAGGAAATGACTTACTTCGTGAGATGTTGGAGTCAGGAATTATTAAATACGGTGATGATTTCATGCACTCTATGGAAAATGGAGGATGGGATTTATCTAAAGTAGATATGCCAGGAATGAGAGAGTCTAAAGCTACTTTCGTTTTCGGACAAATGAATGAGCCTCCTGGAGCTCGTGCACGTGTGGCACTTTCAGGATTATCTATCGCTGAGTATTTCCGTGATGGAGCTGGAACTGATCAAGGTAAAGACGTATTGTTTTTCGTTGATAACATCTTCCGTTTTACACAAGCAGGTTCTGAGGTATCAGCACTTTTAGGACGTATGCCTTCTGCAGTAGGATACCAACCAACTTTGGCAACAGAGATGGGGGCGATGCAAGAGCGTATTACATCTACAAACAAAGGATCTATTACATCTGTACAAGCGGTTTACGTTCCTGCGGATGACTTAACTGACCCGGCACCGGCAACAACGTTTGCTCACTTAGATGCTACAACTGTATTGTCTCGTAAAATTGCTGAGCTAGGTATTTATCCAGCGGTTGACCCGTTAGATTCTACTTCAAGAATTTTGACTCCTCAAATCTTAGGAAATGAGCATTATGACTGTGCACAAAGAGTAAAAGAGATTCTTCAAAAATACAAACAATTGCAAGATATTATTGCGATCCTTGGTATGGAAGAGTTATCTGAAGAAGATAAATTATCAGTATCAAGAGCACGTCGTGTTCAGCGTTTCTTGTCTCAACCTTTCCACGTAGCGGAGCAATTTACAGGTATTCCTGGAGTTTTGGTTGATATTAAAGATACTATCAAAGGATTTAACATGATTATCGACGGTGAGTTAGATCATCTTCCAGAAGCAGCTTTCAACTTGAAAGGTTCTATTCAGGATGCTATCGAAGCTGGAGAAAAAATGTTGGCTGAAGCATAATCTAGTTTTCAGTATTCTGTCACAGTATTCAGTACTGAGACTGTTAACTGAGACTGTAAACTAAAAAAAGATGATTTTAGAAATAGTATCACCAGAGGCAAAATTATTTTCGGGAGAAGTAACATCTGTTACATTACCTGGAGTTGATGGAAGCTTTCAAATATTGAATAATCACGCTCCTATTGTTTCTATTCTGGAAAAAGGAACTGTAAAAATTGCAGCGCCAAGTTTTAATTTTTCTAAAGAAGTAGCAGGTAAATTTACGAGAGTAAACGACCAGACTTATACATTAGAGATTGAATCAGGGACAATCGAGATGAAAGACAATAAAGTAATTGTTTTAGTTGACTAAGACAATCTCAAAATAATTGAAAAAAAGCCAGACAGTGATGTCTGGCTTTTTTTATGCGCTTTTGTAATGGGAATGTGAGTTTGGAAAAATGTTTCCTCTTTAGTTAATTTTTTATCATTCTTTAATATTTTAAAAAAATGATTAATTGTAAATGTCAGAAAATTAACAAAATAGACTAAAACAGCATAAAAAATGTGTAAGTATTTTTTCATATGCCTAATATATTTGTAAGTATATTAACACTTAAACATTTTATTATGAAAAAAGCTTTTTTAGGAATGCTAGTAATAGCATTAGGTTTTGGAACAATGTCATTAAGTACAAGTTCTAACGATGTTGCTAATTCTTCAATAAAAGATCAGCAGGGAGTTCAAGTTGTAAATGTTGTATTTAGTACAACTTATACGGCGCCTTGGTTAGGGATTTGTTGTGAGTCGCCACTTAGTGCGGCTGAGCGAGATCTTATTAAACGTGGACTTCCGCCTACTAATTACATTATTTTAAGTACTACAAGTAATACTGTAACTTATAAAGTCAATTAATTTACCTCAGTAGAGATAAAGCATTATTAACAGTAACACTTAAACAATTTATTATGAAAAAAGTTTTTTTAGGAATACTGGTAATAGTATTAGGTTTTGGAACAATATCGTTCACTACAAGTTCTAATGATATTGCTAAACCTTCAGTTGACAATCAAAACCAAGTTCAGGTAAATGCTGCATTTGGTGCTACGTATACAATTCCGTGGAATAGCTGTTGCGAGTCGCCGCTTATTCCTATCGAACGTGATATTGTTCAGCGTGGATTACCAATTGGTACATACTACACCATCAAAAGTACCACAGTTAATTCTGTGACCTATACAATTTTTTAGTGCAAATAGAAATTTATAATAAATAGTGTTTTTTTTGGTAATAATCCATTATCTAAGAACAAACAATTGCGGAATAAAAGAAAAAGTCATTCATTAGTTGAATGACTTTTTTGTTTTATATTTGGACTATTAGAATCTCTTTATAAAATATTGATCGTGTTAAAAGCTCAGTAAGCTTTTATTTTTTCGTTTTATCGGCTTGATAAAACGCAATTTATCTATGTCAAATTTTATAAAGAATCTATATGAAAAATATAAAAAAAGTTGCCGTATTAGGCGGTGGCGGAAGAACTGGAAATTATCTTGTCAACCAGTTATTAAAAGAAGGATTTAGTGTAAAACTACTACTGCGACACCCAGAGGATTTCTCTATTCAAAATAATCAAATCGAAATGATCAAAGGCGACGCTGTTGATCTCGAATCTATAAAATCATTGCTTAAAGATTGTCAGGCTGTTCTGAGTACAATTGGACAACGCAAAGATGAACCTTTAGTGGCAAGTGCAGCTACTAAAAACATTTTGCAGGTAATGAACGATTACGGAATTCAGCGCTATGTATTATTGGCGGGGCTTAATATTGAAACTCCATTTGATAAAAAAAGTACTAAAACTCAAATGGCTACAGATTGGATGAAAACCAATTTTCCGATAATTCAGGAAGATCGACAAAAAGCTTATGATTTTTTAGTCGAAAGCAAAATAGAAAGGACTCAGGTTCGGGTTCCGTTTATCGAATTTACAGATGTAAATTCTGAGATTTCAATAAGCTTAGAAGATTGTTTGGGAGATAAAATCAGTGCATTTGATATTGCTACATTTATGATTCAGGAAATGGAAGCATCTAAGTTTAGTGGAAAATCTCCTTTTATAAGTGCGATTTAAAAATTAGAATAAAAACAGCGGGAGATATCAAACGCCCGCTGTTATTTAATATCAACTTCAATTTCATAACTTTGCTTTTATGAAATTAGCCGAAAACCTTATTCAAAAGCTTGAAAATCGTAAGCAGAATAATTCGCTTAGGAAATTGCCTGTGTTTAATAATTTAGTCGATTTTTCTTCTAACGACTATATTGGCTTCTCAAAATCAGAATCTATTTTTAAGTTAACCCATGCCTATTTGCTGGAAAATGAAATTTTTCAGAATGGCGCTTCGGGATCCCGATTGATTTCGGGTAATCATTCATTGTATCAAATAACAGAAACGTTTATTGCGGAGTTTCATGACGCTGAATCGGCTTTAATCTTTAATTCGGGTTACGATGCCAATGTTGGGTTTTTTAGCGCTGTACCGCAACGAAATGATGTTATTTTGTATGATGAATTAAGTCATGCTTCTATTCGCGACGGAATCGTAATGTCGAATGCCAAATCGTATAAATTCAATCATAATGATTTTGAAGACTTAGAACGATTAATTCAAAAATTTCCTAATACCAATATTTATATTGTAACTGAGACTGTTTTTTCTATGGATGGTGATAGTCCGAACTTAGAAGAATTGGCAGATCTTTCTGAAAAATACAATTGTTTTTTAGTAGTGGATGAAGCACATACTTTAGGAGTTTTTGGAGATAAAGGCGAAGGCTTGATTCAATACCTTAATTTACATAACAGGATTTTTGCCCGAATCATGACTTTTGGGAAAGGTTTAGGATGTCACGGTTCAGTGATTTTAGGAAGTAGTGAACTTAAAGAATATCTGATAAATTTCGCCAGAAGTTTTATTTATACAACCGGATTATCTCCACATTCAGTTGCGACAATTTTGGTGGCATACCAGCAATTGGATGTTCAGAAAGAAACAATCGAAAAATTACGTCAAAATATTGTGTTATTCAATCAGCGGAAAAACTTGTTAGGTTTAAAGCCAATGTTTGTGCGAAGCAAATCGGCAATCCAATCTGCCATTGTTCCGGGTAATGAAAATGCCAAACAATTGGCCCAACAACTACAAGATAAAGGTTTTGATATAAAAGCAATACTTTCACCAACCATTCCGGAAGGGCAGGAGCGTCTGCGTTTTTGTATTCATAGTTATAACTCTGAAGAACAAATAAATCAGGTTTTAGAATTGCTTAGAGACTTTGTTTTTTAGTCGAGATAATTCCACAAAGATTCACGAAGTTTTCGCAAAGCTGCACAAAGAATAGTTTTGTGCAGTTTTGCGATTTTTTCTTTGTGGCTCTTTGTGAAATTAAAGGTCTATTCTAAAAAAAAATACCATTCTCAAGATCCATGTTTCCTCACTTTTATAAAAAAGTTTAAATTATTTTGTAACGTTTTGATTGTTCGATTACTTACGAGTCGTAATCAAATAAACCAAAATAATTATGAAAACTATAATCACTTCAATAAAAAGAATCATTTGTAATGTATTGCTTTTTTTAACAACGGTACAAGTAACTTATTCTTTGGTAAGTCATCATTTGTATGGCAAGCCGTATCCTCATCTTTTTATTATAATTGTTTGTTTGCTTGTGGCAACTTTTGCCTCAATACAAAGAGAAAAATACAACAAACAATAAAGGAGTTTTAATCATCAAATCTATCAATAACAACAATCTTTAAAACCAAATTATTATGAAAACAACTTCAAATTCAGTTATCGAAAAAATATTCAATTATGTGTTTGTCTTTTTAGCTTCGGCGGGACTTGGATATGCACTAGTGAATCAATTTATGCTAAATCATCCAAACAAAGACTTACTGCTTATTATGATCTGTCTGTTTTTTGCTTCGTTAGCTTCATGGGAAAGAAAAAAATATAGTAAATCATAATTAATAGTCAATCATCAATCAAACAAAATCAAAAGAGTCAATCAAATAATCATCAATTAAATAATCATCAATCAATAAAATGAAAAAAATATTTACATCAGTAGCAGCAGTAGCTTTAATTTTTTGCAGTACAATTCAGGCACAAACAAAATCTCCAAAACTTGAAAATTCTCTTTTATGGGAAGTTTCAGGAAACGGATTATCAAAACCATCTTATGTTTACGGAACAATTCACGGTATGTGTCCAACCGATTATTTTATGGCAGAAAAAACAAAAAATGCATTTCAGAAATCAGATAAACTCATTTTAGAGATCAACTTATCTGATCCAATTGAAATGGCTGATATGCAAAAAGCAGGTATTGCTTCAGAACCATTAAGCAAGACATTATCGCCGGAACAATTGTCGAAGTTAGATGTAGTTTTACAAAAAAATACTGGTCTAAAAATTCAGCAATTAGATGGTTTTACTTTAGCTGCTATGATGGGGTTTATCTCTATGAAAACATTTGATTGCGAAACTATAAAATCATATGAATCAGATTTTATAGATTTGGCTAAAAAAGAGAATAAAAGTATTGGAGGTTTCGAAACCGTAAAAAAGCAAACCAATATGTTAGCAAATGCCTACACCGATTCAGAATTAATTGAAACTGTTGAAGATTTTAGTAAAGCCAAAACTAAAAAAATGGTAGAAGATTATAAAGCAGAAAATGTAATGAATGTTTATAATGATTTTGCAGACGAAAAGGTGATGAGTAAAACAGCGAAAAAATGGATACTCGATGACCGAAATAAAGATTGGGCTCAGAGAATGCCAGGGATGATGAAAAAGGAAAGTTTATTTGTTGCAGTTGGCGTAGGGCATTTAGCAGGTGAAGAAGGAGTAATTAATTTATTGAGAAAAGCAGGATATAAAGTAAAACCAGTAACGAAATAACATCGTTTTGAAAGAGAAAGAACAAGAATTTTTAAAAAGGATCGAAAGTCATAAAGGAATACTTTACAAAGTTTCTAAAATGTACATGGACAATCATGACGATCAGCAGGATTTGTTTCAGGAGATTGTTTGTCAGCTCTGGAAATCGTATGATTCTTTTAGAAACGAAAGTCAGTTTTCGACCTGGATGTATCGCGTTGCAGTAAATACGGCAATTGTTTTCTTAAAGAAAGAAAAACGAAAGGTTGATAAATACGAAATCGCCTCAGAAAACATCAAAGACGATGAAGGTGATTCTCATATCAAAGAAAGTCAGATCGATCATTTTTATAAAGCTGTTCAGAAACTGGAGAAAATCGATAAAGCTATTATTTTCTATCAGCTTGAAGGTTTTTCTCATAAAGAAATAGGAGAGAATCTGGGGATATCTGAAGGAAATGCAAGAGTAAAATTAAACAGAGCAAAAGAAAAATTAAAAGAAATAATTAAAAATCAAGGATATGGATTTTAACGATATACAAAACGCATGGAATAACGAAAAGACTGATAATGTTGTTGTTCCGGATAATTTAGAAAAAATACAATCGGCAAATATGCCATTGGATAAAATTAGAAGAAATTTACGTAAAGAACTTTTTGGACAGATTCTCGCTTTGATAATTATAGGTTTTTTGCCACTATATCATGAATTTCCGTCAAAATTCACAGGTCCTTACTATTTTATATACGGAATCGTGGCAGCAATAAGTATTTACTATTTGTCTAAGCTTTTTCTATTTTATAAGAGATTGGATAAAGCAACATTAACAACCAAAGACAGTTTATATGAAACCTATTATGATATTAGGCTTAATATGCAGCTTTATAAAACTTTTACGTTTGCACTAGCTCCTTTTTTCATGATCTATTTGGCTGGTTATTTGATTTTTGGAACTCCTGGCTCAGCCGAAATTTTAAATGGGAATTTTGAAAATGAAAAATTAATATTAAAAGTCGTAATTTTCATGATAACAATGTTGCTTATTGGTGTTTTGACAGAGTGGTGGGTGAGTTTTTATTATGGAAAATATGCGAAAGAAATCAAGAAGGTCATTGACGAATTAAAAGAAGAATAAAAAACAATCAAACCCATCGTAATGATGGGTTTGTTTTTATTGATATTTTTGTATCATTGCCCACGGATAAAACGGATGTAAAAGATTTACACAGATTATTTACTTTTTGGTTGTTGGCAATTAATTTTAAAAAAAATCCGCTTTAACCTGTTCAATGAGTGTTATCTGTGGTCTAATTATTATGAAAATATTTGTAACAGGAATTTCGACCGATGTTGGAAAAACGATTGCTTCTTCTATTATTGTTGAATCTTTAGAAGCAGATTATTGGAAACCTATTCAGGCCGGAGATTTAGATAATTCGGATAGTCATAAAGTTAAAGCAAGAATTTCTAATGAGAAAACTCAAATCTTCGATAATAGTTACAAATTAAATACGCCGGCAAGTCCGCATTTAGCAGCAGAAATTGACGGAATCAAAATTGATTTAAGTAAAATTGAAGAACCAAAAGCCGATAATCATTTGGTGATTGAAGGCGCTGGTGGAATTTTTGTTCCGTTAAATGAAAGCGAAACCATCATCGATTTAATTCAACCTGATTATAAAATTATTGTGGTTTCAAGACATTATTTAGGAAGTATCAATCATACTTTATTAACAATTGAAGCAATTATAAATCGAGGTTTTAAGGTTTCAGGAATTATCTTTAGCGGAAGCGAAAACAAATCGACAGAAAGTTTAATTCTAAATAAAACCGGAATAAAATATGTCGGCAGAATTGACGAAGAACCTTATTTCGATCAAAATGTGATTAAAGAATACGCCGATTTTTTCAGGGATAATTTGCTTAATTTATAGCGAAAAGAAGATAGGATAAAGAAAATTGACTTTCCTATCTTTGTGTGAATTATGGGGTTTAGTCTTTTTTCTATGCTCTAATATCTATTCTAAATAAAATGACATTAACCGAAAAAGACAGTCAATACCTTTGGCATCCTTACACACAGCATAAAACTTCGCAGGCTCCAATTGCAATTTCAAAAGGAGAAGGTGCTTTGTTATGGGACGAAAATGGAAAAGAATATATTGATGCCATCGCATCCTGGTGGGTAAATCCGTTTGGGCACAGTAATAAATTTATTGCCGATGCAATTTATAAACAGTTAACCACTCTGGAGCATGTTTTGTTTGGAGGTTTTACTCATGAACCTGCGATAAAAGTGGCAGAGAGACTGATGGAGATTTTGCCAAAAAATCAACAAAAAATCTTCTTTTCTGATAATGGTTCAACTGCCGTCGAAGTAGCAATAAAAGTAGCTTTGCAGTATTTTTTTAATAAAAATGAAAAACGAACGACTATAATTGCTTTCGAAAATGCCTTTCACGGTGATACTTTTGCGGCAATGGCAGCAAGCGGAATCTCGTTTTATACACAGGCTTTTCAGGGAATGTTTATAGATGTGGTTCGTATTCCGGTGCCCATAAAAGGAAATGAACAGGAAAGTTTTGATGCTTTGAATAATGTAATTCAAAATCATAATTGCGCCGGTTTTATTTTTGAACCTTTGGTGCAAGGTGCTGCCGGAATGGTCATGTATGAACCAGAAGCATTAGCAACGCTGATCAAGATTTGTAGAGAAAACAAAGTCCTGACCATTGCAGATGAAGTAATGACGGGTTTTGGCAAAACAGGAAAAACTTTTGCGATGGATTATGTTTCAGAAAATCCGGATATGATTTGCCTTTCTAAAGCTTTAACCGGAGGAACAATTCCAATGGCGATTACGACTTTTACACAAGAAGTTTTTGATGCTTTTTATGATGATGATATCAATAAAGCATTATTTCACGGACATACTTTTACAGCGAATCCTACAGGTTGTGCAGCTGCTTTGGCAAGTATGGATTTGTTGCAGACCGAAGAAATGCAAGCTAATATCGAAAGAATTAATGCGAGCCATTTAATCTTTCAAAAGAAAATAGAAAATCATTCAAAAGTATTTACAGCCAGTACATTGGGTGTTATTTTTGTAGTCGAAATCAAATCAGATTCAGAGGAAAGTTATTACGGATCGATGCGTAACAAGCTTTATGATTTCTTTATCGAAAAAGGTGTCATTTTACGTCCGGTTGGAAATATTGTTTACATTCTTCCTCCATATATCATGACCAGTGAACAGCTTGAAAAAGTATATAAAACAATAGAAGAAGCGATTGAAATGGTCTGAATATAGCCCACAGATTTAACGGATGTTGCGGATTTTCGCAGACTAAATAACAATCGGTGTATATCAGTTTAATCCGCGTCATCAGCGTGCCATCTTTCATAAAACTTCGCGAACTTTGCGATAAAAAACCAAAAACCTTGAATACTAAAATCTCGATTACAGCTTTTTCTTCGATTTCTCCTTTAGGACATACTTCTAAAGGTGTTTGGGAAAAATATCTCGACAATCAACATTGTTTTTCGAAACAGTTTTTAGATCAGCAAGAAACTTCGGTGGCTTCTCTTGATGCTAAATCGAAACAAATTGTTGCTGAAATACGGGAATCAGATATTAAATATAAATTTTTAGACGATTCGGTTTTATTTGCAATAGCAGCTTCGCGAAAAGCAGTTGAACAAGCAGGATGGAATTCAGATGATGTTTTCGGGATTAATATTGGTTCATCACGCGGAGCTACAGATTTATTCGAAAAACATTATAGAGAATATCTTGATACCGGAAAAGCGCAAACTTTAGCTTCTCCCACAACAACTCTGGGGAATATCTCATCATGGATTGCGCATGATTTGCAAAGTAATGGTCCTGAAATTTCTCATTCTATAACTTGTTCTACAGCTCTTCATTCATTATTAAATGGAGTTGCATGGCTGAAAGCGGGAATGGCTGATAAATTTTTGGTAGGAGGAAGCGAAGCGCCATTAACTGATTTTACAATCGCTCAAATGCGTGCTTTAAAGATATATTCCAAAATAAATCAGGATGAATATTCCTGGCCAAATCTGGCTTTTGATTTTGAGAAAACACAAAACACGATGATTTTGGGCGAAGGAGCCGCGGTTTGTTGTCTGGAAGTTGGGGAAAAGGAAAATGCGATTGCATATGTTGCAGGAGTTGGATATTCAACGGAGATTTTAGAACATAATATTTCTATTTCTGCCGAAGCAACCTGTTTTCAGAAATCAATGAAAATGGCATTAAAAGATGTCGATTTAGAAAGTGTTGATGCAATCGTAATGCATGCTCCGGGAACAATAAAAGGAGATGTAACAGAATTACGTGCCATCGAAAAAGTTTTTGGATCTAAATTACCTTTACTAACGACTAATAAGTGGAAAATAGGTCACACTTTTGGCGCATCGGGAATATTGAGTTTAGAATTGGCGTTATTAATGTTTCAGCATGATGTTTTTATAGGAGTACCCTTTGGAACAAAACAAAATCAGACAAAATCTATAAAAAGAGTTTTAATAAATGCTGTTGGTTTTGGCGGAAATGCAGTTAGTATCTTGATCGGGAAGCCTTAATTGGTTTTTTGAATATTATTGTTTTACAAAACAAAAAAATCCATTCCGCTAGACGGAATGGATTTTTTTATTGAATGCTTGTTGGTATGTTATTGAAATATGATTTTTCTTGTCGTTGTAAAATCATTATCTAAAGTTACTTTTACCAGTAAAACCTGATTGCCTGATTGCAGGTTTTGAATTTGAAGTTCAGTATTGGAAACTTTTGTTTTGTTGTAAAGTGTTTTTCCTGTAATGTCAAAAATAGTAACTTCTTTTATGTTTTCTTTTGAAGATGAAACGTTTATAATTTTATTCTTTACCGAAATTAAAATGCCGCCTTCGATG
>NZ_JADKPQ010000016.1:0-153782 GCF_015350725.1 Flavobacterium sp. CSZ | reverse complement strand
ATTTCTCTGAAGCTTATTTATTAAAAATCCAATCTTGTAAATTGAAGTTCTTTTTTTGGAATTTGGTCCCGAAGCTTCGGGATATTTTTTGAGATTTTAGAAAAATTTATTCCTCTAATGCCTCTTCAAATTCCATGTGGTCGATTTTTTCAACTTCGACAGGTCTGGAAGCTTTTAGCTTGTTGAATCTTTCTAATTGTTCGGTTTCGCCTTCTTCACCGCTGAAATAAGGGAAAACATCCATAATTGGAGACTCAGAAACCGCCGGGATAGAATATTCTCCCATTGTGCTTTGCATGACATGAAGTGTATTGTCGTAAGCTTCTCTTACATCATTTGCCTGCACTAACAAATACATATTCGATTTTCTTTCTTTACCGCTTTCTTCGTCATAAGCCATTAAAGAAACTTTCGATTTAAACCAACGATCTGCATTTTCAAAAGGATGAATTTCGGCATAATTGGCCACTTTTATATTTGTGATTTTAAATTCTTCACTAATATAAGCCGCCATCTCTTCATTGATTCTTTTTTCGGCTTCGGTATAGGATAAAGCATCAACCAAATAAGGTTCGGTTAAAACTTTTTGTCCTCCGGTTTCGTCAGTCTTTCTATATTTTACTTTGCATTCGTACCAAGTTGCGCTCATCTCTATTAATTTTTAAGGATGCCAAAGATAGATTTTACAGGAAAATAAAGGCTGAATTCCTGAAATAGATATTCACAATTTTGGTTGCGTTTTGGTAATGTTTTGAATATCTTCTAATTATGGTTGTTAAAATAAGGTTAAACCAAAACTCCAGCCCACCCAGCCTGTTATTGCGTTGCCATTGTCTTTTATCACATTATAGCGCTTGGTTCGATTTTGCACAAAAGTAGAATTATTGACATCCGGACTATTTTTATCTCTTCTTTCAGAGCAATAAAGATTAAAAGAAGGTCCGGCAGATAGTGCTACACCTTTGAAAATGCGAAAGGTAAAGGGAGAATCGAATTTATAGACAAAATTATATCGGTCCCAATTTCCTAAATAAAGATATTGAATGCTGATTTCGGGATTATAAGTAAGGCGATTTGCTAATGGGATATTTTTTCCTAATCCAAATCCAAAAGAAGTTAGTTTTTCTTCGTCACTTCGTTCGCTTTTTCCAGCCATCAAAATAGTGTAGAGTTTATTATCTCCTGTTTTTATGGCTAAATTTATATCCGAAATTTCATTACGTGTCACACTAAATTTTTGGTAACCATCTTTTTTAAAGTTTAATAATCCAAAACTATAACCTGATGGCGAGCCCGTGATGTTCACTAACCCAATTTGAACTCCGTCTAATTCTTTGGCATAATTTGATGCGGCGATTTGCATACCGCGAACTTTTTTATGTCCTGCATTATAAATACCTGAAATTTGCAATCCGTTTTGAGTACCATTTACATTATTATAAATAGCAGCTATCTGTATTCCTTTAGCATCCAGCTGAACATGGTTATAAATACCGGACATTTGCAAACCTATCTGCGAACCTTTTACGCTGTTATGGATTCCGCTCATTTGCAAACCGTTAAGATCTCCAAATACATTGTTATAGATTCCGGCTAACTGAACTCCTTTTACAGATCCTCCCACGGTGTTGAATAGACCGGCCATTTGAAGTGCGTGAACATTCATACGGTTGATATTATAGAGTCCGGCCATTTCCAGACCGCGAACCCCGCCGGTATATCCTCCTAATAAGTTTATAGAAAAACTGCTGTTAATTTGCGAATTCATCATACCGCGCGTACTCAGGCTCGGGATTAAAGAAGCTTGTACTGGAACTTCGGATATAAGACCTCCAAGGTTCAGGGATTGTATTTTTTGTCTGGATGAAATAAAAAAACGGCCAATTCCCGATCTTTCCACTGCAGAGAAATCGCCGTCGAGGTAATCTTCATTTGATTTTCGGGCGCCCATCTGGATCTTAATTTCCGACAGGAAAATGGTTGTTATGGTTTTATAGTTTTCCTTTACAACAGTGAGTTCTATGCTTTGTGGTATGTTTTTTAGTTTTAGTTCAAAAAAACCTTCCTTATCGGTAAGTGTAGACTGTAAAGCATTCCGTTCGTAAACACTTGCATTTTCTATACGTTTGTTGGTTTGTACATCTATGATGTAGCCATTTACAACCTGATAGTCGCCCACAACGCTGTTTTTTTCTAATACAAGTGCCAGTTCTAAAGGGGCATAACGCAGAATAATAAACCCCTTTGATTCTTTATATTCATATCGGTTTTTTAATAATTGATCGAGCACTTCTTTTATGGTAGACTCATCAGCATGAATGCTTACCAGACTATCTTTTGCAACCAGTTTACTATAATAAGCAAATCTAAAATTTCCTTTTTGCTCCATTACACCTAAAATACTGCCCAATGGTTTTTTATCTGCCTGAACAGACAGTGGCGTATCCAGCATAGATTGGGCATGAGCACCGGAAAAAATGCCTGAAAGAAGTAGAAATAAAACTGATATTAAAGTAATTTTTGAATTCATGAACATATAAAAATAGAATTACTCCAATATAATTTGATTGCCTTTACGTTCAATTTCGATCATAAAGGTCTCTTGAATTACTTCTAATATCTGATCTAATGACTGGTCTTTAAAAACGGTTGTGATTGGTTTTTTCTGCAAAGCGGTTTTCTTTATAATGATATTGGCGTCGTATATTTCGTTGAGCGCATCAACTAATTCCTGTAGGGGAGTCTGCTCGCAAATAAGTTCTTTATTGCGATAATAATTATACAGTTTTCCTTTGCTGACACTTTTTAATAATTGCGATTGCAGATCGGTAATGATTACTTTTTCGCCATGTCTTAATTCTACCTGATCTTTGTTTTTACTTACTTTTACAATTCCGGTTTCGACATCTACGGTTGTTTTTCCGTATTTGTTTTTCACATTAAACGAAGTTCCTACCACTTGTACCGTAACATCATTGATGGTAATGATAAACGGCTTTGTTTTATCTGGAGAAACATAAAAAAAAGCTTCGCCTTTTAAGGTGACAGGACGTGTATTGCCCTTAAACCTACTGGTATAAGATAATGATGAATTTTTGTTTAAAGTAACTCTTGTGCCATCGGGCAACGTATCATTTAGAGTAGTGTTTGCTGCATGTATCTGAATTAATGTGTTAGCTGATTTATTTTCGAAATAAGAATAACCAAGCCATCCTAAAGTACTAATAAGTGCAATAGAGGCCGCAATGCGTAACCACTGGAAAGAAGTTTTTTTCAGGTTATGCACAGGAACATGTTTTTCGTGCATACGGTTTTGCAGTCGTTTCCAGGCAGCATTTTCATCTAGGTGTGTATTTTGGGCAGCAATCAAAAGGCTGTCTTCCCATATTTTCTTAAAACCTTTATAGTAGTCTAGGTTTTTTTTATCGGCTTTAAGCCAATATTCTACTATTGCACTTTCGTCTGTATTAGTTTGGCCAACCAGATATTTCACTAGTAAATCATCGTTCATATTCATATTGTTTTGGCTCATCATCTTCTAATTAAATGTAATAAGGACAGGAAAAAAGGAAGATATTCTACCAGTTTAGATCGTAACACTTTCAGGGCTTTTCCCATTTGATTTTCGACTGTTTTGACAGAAATATTCAATTGATCGGCAATTTGCTGGTATTTGAGCTGCTCGAAACGACTCATCTGGAAAATGGTTCGGCATTGCTGGGGCAGCTCATTAATTGCTTTGTAAATATCATTTTCGAGTTCAGATGCAATCATTTGGTTGGATGCATCTTGATTTGAAGATTCCATATTAGCTGAATACTGAAGTTGAAAGGAATTTTTTATTTTAAGGTGTTTAAGGTGATTTAAACTTTCATTATGAACCGCTCTGTAGAGGTACGCTTTTAATGAATCATCAATTTGTAATTGATCTCTTTTTTCCCAAATCTTAAAAAATACATTTTGTACAATCTCTTCGGCAATGACATCATCTTTCATAAAAGTGTAGGCAAAAGCATGAAGGTTTCTAAAATACATTTTAAAAACCTTTTCGAAAGCAGCTTCATTTCCGTTTTTTATAAAACGGATTTGGTCGATATTGCTATACTCCACTAGTACGTTTTGATATTCAATCAAAGATAGATACTTTTTATATTTAATAACTCATTGGGTTAATTACTTCGTTTGTTCTCTTTGCTTGACGCGTAAAAAATTAAACACATAGAAACATAGATTTTTTTGTGCTGAAAAGGAAACAAAAAGAAATACATTTCTTTCACATAGATCTCTATGTGTGTTTTAAATAAGTGAAACGCCTTTTTAGGTAAACAAAAGCTATGTTTCTATGTGTTTAAAAATATTTGCATTTGGAGGATTATTTAATGTTACTTTTTTGATTAATTACAGGATGGATTAGGCTGGTAATGCACCCTGTTATGACTGGCCAATAAAGCAATAAAAGCATCAATGGTAGTATTCATATCAATATCAGTATTTAAACTGAATTCATAACTATGAACAATACAGCTATGATCGGAGAGATAGGTAAAAGACAATCCTTTATCTGTCTCTGCAGTAATTATTTCGTTGTTGATGGTTTTTACACAATTATCTTTTTGGCTAAAGTATTTGAAAAGCTGTTGTTGAAATTGTTGGTGTTTTTTTTGACTTCTTGACATGATACAGGCAATTGGGGTGGAGTAATTTCTTTTTTGAATTTCTTTTTGGCAATAGCATCCGGACTGGCAAAAATGTAATACATCTTTTTTTGAAAGCCACTTGCTTTTCTCACATCGGTAATAATGTCCTGAAACTCGTGAATGTTGAGGTATAAGGGATTGAGTTTGCTTTTAAGCGCGCTGGTAATGCCGTAGCGCGGTTTTTCTTCTTCGTACTGAAAGGAATTAAATAAGTGATCCCAAATCATAAAAGTGGCTCCAAAGTTTTTGTCGAGATATTTTTCCTGGCTTCCGTGATGCACACGATGATTAGATGGGGTTCCAAAATGTTTTTCGATAAAGGGATGCAGCTTTCCAATGGCTTCTGTATGTACCCAAAACTGATACAATACACTTAGCTGATTGGCAATAAAAAATACTGCAGGATGAAACCCGGCAAAAATCAGCGGAATAAAGAATACAATTTTGGCATACTGAAACCAGCTTTGCCTAAAGCTTACGGTAAGATTATAATGATCAGCCGAATGATGCACAACATGAGTCGCCCAGAAAAAACGGCAATAATGAGAAATGCGGTGTGTCCAGTAAGAACTAAAATCATAGAGTATGAAACATGGAATGAGACTCCACCAGTTAAATTCCATTCGATAGGGCAGTATATTATAAATGCCAACTACAGCATAGAGCAAACCGGTTTTCATTAATAAATTCACCGTTAGATTACCCAGGCCAATTAGTACAGATCCTACAGTTTCTTTTTTGTCATATTCTTTTTTTTCTAAGAAATAAAAAACAACAAATTCAAGTACAGTAAAAAATAATACAACGGGCAGTGCATAGAGAATTAAATTGGGCGCACTTTTTTCTATTTCGTGAATCCTTCCCATTGCAATGGGCTCTGCACCAAAGAAGGTTAGTTTTGTACATATGTAGTTGATGATTTTGATCATGATGATTGTTTTTTAGATTGATTTATGCGATTTGAATGTTGATTGTAAATAAGGAATGGTGCAATTCGACTTTTTGGCACACGCCATTCAGGAAATGATAATCGTTATAATTTCCATCAGGCAATACAATACGATAGGAGTGATTGTTTGTTTTTTTGATGACCAAAAATTGCTGAAAACTATCAGAGTAAACCTCGCTTTCGCCCACAGGTTCTTTGCTGTAGAGTAACATCAGATTATAGTCGATGTATTGTTGTTTGATTTGTCCCTTTTTATTTTCAGCTAAGGTTTTATAGCTAGAATCTACAAGTTGAGTTGTTTTATTGGCTTTCTCTTTTCCGTTTACCTGGCGCTTCACGTACGATGAGATTAGTTTTCCGTTTTTAAAATGTGAGCCTTCTTCTGTTTTGATATCAATACCAAAAATTAACCGGGTTTTTACCTTTGATGAAATTTTCAAAAAAACATCATCGTTATTGGTCTTTTGATAAAACTGCATTTGCCCAATGATAGTGCCATTGCGCAGTACATTGTAGTTTATTGTTTTTTCTTGTGCCTGAAAAGTCATTGCAATCAGAAAAAAGAGTGCAGCAAATTTTGCTTTGCCGGAGATCATTAGAAAGCTGGAGTTTCCTGATACAGTAGTTTCGGTTTTTTGTAATAACCAAAATAGTAATGCGGCAGTGATCATTATTGTTATCATACGGCAATTTGAGATTAAGAGTTACTTCAGTGTGCTCTTGTTATTGTAGTAATACAACTGAATCTCATTTTACCCCTACGTCCTTTTTTTATTTTTTTGAATTTTTTTTGAATGGTTTTTTGAAATTCTTAAACAGGAAAATTTCTTTAGAAAACGCAGGTGTTTTGTGAAGGAAATAATTTTTACTTTTATGAAGTTCTTATTGGTAGTTTACAGCTGTCTTTGGGTAAGTTGCAGTGTAAATGATTAGACAGGTTGTTATCTTCCGGAAGGCAAAATCCTAATGATTAAAATCAAAAATAAAATACCCTATTATTGCATAAGATAATTTTTATAAAGTAGATAACTTAGTTTTTTATTCAACCAATATTTAAATATCCTTTTCTAATTAAAAAGCATTACTATTTTGAAAAAAATACTTTTAGTACCCTTAGTTGTTTTAATAAATATTCTTTTTACCAATCTTGCATTAGCGCAAAACCAGATAAAATATAAAGCCTTTAGTCAAAATGATTTTGATAAAAATGCAGTACTTAAAGAGACTTATAATCTATGGAATAATAATAGGACAAATTGGTTTTCAGAGTCAAAAGATAGTGCAAAAACATCCTTTTTTGTAGATACCAGAAAGTATAAAGGAATTGTGAATTACGGAGTAACCTTTAAAAGTAAGACTTTTAGAGGTTTTCAATTTTTAGAACATTTATCGATGTGTTTTTTAAAAATAGAGATAACGAAGTGTAATTTCAACCCGAAAGACAGTATTGCAGAAATAGAAGGTTTTGTTAGCGGAAATAATGATTGGGGTTCGAATGTATTTATGAGAACTAAAAAAATAAAGGATTATGTTGAGGTATTTCTGGGAGAAAAAAGAGATACGATAAGAGTTTGTTATTTGGGAAACACTGTAAATAAAGATAGTGTAGGGGTAAAATTGCGCAATAAAGAGGCAGATGAATTTACCGTTCTGGATCAATTTACAGCTTTTTATTTTAAAAATTATCAGTACTACAAAACAAATTTAGCAGAAAAACAACCTTTTAAAATTAAAGGAAAAGTTAGCAAGAATACACTTCTTGCATTTGGTTCAGGCGCGTCTTATGCTGAAGTTTTCGATTTGGGATCTATGATTTATGACCCAAACAAAAATAGAGGAAAAAAAATAATACAAAGAGAAAATTATGACTGTAAACCTCTAATTACGGCCAATAAGCTGGTAGCAGATATTGAAAAGGAGAAAAGTCAAAAACAAGAAATCAATTACTATACTTATACAAAAAGTGCTGAAAATTATATTCTAACCAGGCAGTTTGGCAAAGCAAAAGAAGAGTATAATTTGCTTGCTAAAAAATATCCCACATTGTTCGCAAGAGATATTCATAACGCTATTCGCTGTGCTATTTTATCAAGAGATTTTAAAACTGCTTTCTGGTGGGGCGAAAAACTGGCGCTAAAGGGAGTGAAATTACCGTATTTTAATGCTAAAATTTTTAACGGAATTAGAAAAAATCCGGAATGGAAAAACTTTAGTACCAAATACGATTCGATCTGTAAAAATGCGCAGAGTAAGTGGAATGTAAACTTAAAGAATGAATTAACAAATTTGCTCAACGAAGACCAGGCCGATTATGGATTGGAAAATCGAAAGAGCCCAAAAACATTATACGAAACCACCGAAAGAGTAACGGGTAAACTGATCGATTTAATAAAAAAAGAAGGATATCCATCAGAAGAAAGAATAGGCAGTCTTGTAATAAAGGATACTGTTTTGATCTCTTTTCCGGATTTTAATGTTTTAATTATTCACGCTTTGCAACAAAAGCCAGATAACCTTCCTGCTTTAAACGAACTTCTCGATAAAAACAGTAATGCTCTGGAATATGATGCCAAAAGGCAAGTTAATATAATGGGAGGGGGATCTTGCTTTTGTATTTATAAAGGTAATTTGTATAGTTTGAAATCTTGCGGTAGAAATGAATTAGAGCTGAAGAAAATAATTTTTAAGTTTAATAATCCTAAGGGATTTATTATGGAAAACGGAAATTTCGTAGTCGAAGCACATGACTCTAAGAATCCAAAAGAGGTAGATGATTATTATAAACAGAGATACAATTTAATTATGAAACTTACTGATGATTGGGAATTTTATGAGAAATAAAAACAGATTTTTTATAGTAATATTACAATCAGTTTTAGAGTTTAATTCTTGTATGATTGCCAAATAGTTATGAAAAGAGTTTTATTGATTATGCTTGTGTTGCTTACAAGTTCTTGCCGTTTAACGCAGCATTACACAAAGTATATTGACAAAAATCAGTATGGCAGATTGCATTTGAAAAAAATGAAGTTTGAAAAAACTTTTACCAAAGAAATGTCTAATAAGATAGAAGCAGATGCGATATATTTTAATTTTTATGAAGATGAAACTATAAATTTAAAAGGATATAACTATATAAGATTTTTTAATTCAGGTCAGTTTGCGCTTTTTGGTAGTAAGACCGAGAATATTGATGTCAATAACCTAGAAAAGGCACGTTGTGTTGGGTACTATAATATTAAAAACGGTTTGCTTTTATTTGAAATTCCCAATACTTCATTTAGTAAAGCAGGAAAACGAGTAATTAGAAAATTTGTAATTGAAGGTAATAGCTTAAAGGAGAAAAGAAAGCGAAATGAAGGGGAAACAATATTTACCAAAATTACAGTAAAAGACATAAGGCCGGTACTTCCTGATTGGTAAAATAGCATTTAGTTTTATGATTGTCTTTCTATCTTAAAATAAGCCAGTTCTTCTTGATCTCGAATTAAATTATTTAATCGTTCGAATCCTGATTTTTGCAACACATTTTGCGATCCGGTGTTGTCGATGTCAGTTATAGCTACAACTTCTTTGGTATTTGTATGGGCAAAACTATATTGAGTTAGAGCCTTGCATACTTCTGTGGCAATACCTTTTCCCCAATATGCCTTGCTAAGTACATATCCAATTTCTATTTGGTTAGTATTGTGTACAAAAATGCGTGCAACACACATTCCTATAAAATTCCTATTTGTAGTATCGAATATCGCCCAACGACTAAGATTTTTCTTTTCGTAATTTTCAAGTAATTCATTAAACATTTCCAAATATCTTTCGGGTGAGGTGACAGGAAGGTATTGAGTAACCTGATTGTCTTTAAAAAGATCCAAAAAAGTTTGTTTTTCCTGAGGTAAAAATTCTCGAATAGTTATTCTCGGGCTTTGATAAAGAGTAGACATAGATGGTAGATAATATTTGGTAAATAATTCAGAGCTTTTTGCTAAAATAGTAGCAGAGTTTTGTCTCGTAATTACAGCCAAATTTACAGAAAATAAATCAGTAGAATAATTTTCTGCTCTTCAAAATTCCATGATTTTGTGTAAAAAGAAAATATTTGATTTCTTCTATTTTTGTATTTAATGAAAGATGATAAAAGCAAAAAAGCTTCAGATTTCTCTGAAGCTTTTTTAGTAGCCCGTAGCGGAATCGAACCGCTCTTACATGGATGAAAACCATGCGTCCTAACCGATAGACGAACGGGCCTACTTTGCTATTGCGGGTGCAAAAATACAATCAATTTTAAAATACACAATACTTTTTTCGAAAAATTTTTTTTGGTCACTCCGGAAATAGCGCAGTTAGAAAAGATGAATCTCAGACAGAATTGAGTTAACTAAAATGTATTTGTTTGATTAATAAATGGTTGTTTTTATATGTGAAGATGTTTTTTTCTTCTTTTTGCTAAAAGAAAAATTTTCAATAAAATTTAAAATTATATTGATATTATTTGTTTTGAAGGAATTTACTTATGTTTTTTCATTGCGTTTTTTAGAATACTCATAAAGACTGGCGCGAGCCTCCCGCCATGAGTTTTCGAAACTTGTTGCTCTGAAAGAGCCTTAGCAATAGCATGGTGCGAAGCACTATGAATGAAAAACGATTATAATTTTAAGCCCTGTAAGGGTGCAAGCCTAATTTCAAAAAGTACGTTTAACATATTTTGTATGATATTCGCGTAGAAAACACTTTTTTCTTTGAATCTTTTTTCTCAATTTTCTTTTGCCCTTTCAGGGCAATTTCCACTTTTGATTTAATTCGTAGTGCCTTGCACTACGCTACTGCTTTTAGGGCTTTGAGCCCATTTTAAATTATGGCGCCCCGCTCGTGAACGCAAAGTCATTACAAAGTAGTTCAAAACAAAAAAAGCTCCAGTTCTCTGAAGCTTTTGTCTTAGTAGCGGAAAGCATTCAAATATTTAACCTCATTATCTTGGATTACTACAATATTTGAGCATGCTCATCTTAATTTTTTCTCTGTTTTTTGTTTGTATAGCTACTCGTAATAGATGTCAACAAGCATCAATCAAATTAAAAGTCCTTTTGATAATTTGCAGTGAAAAAAAGATATTTTTTTTTGCTAATATTTTCTTAATAAAAAACTAGTAAGTCTAATATTCTATAATTTAGCTATCGTTAGAAAATTAAGATCTTTGTAAACAAATTCCAAAACCAAATGAAAAAAATCCTCATTTTATTGTTTATTACCTTTATTAATAATTCTTTTTCTCAAAACGGAAAAGTGTATTTAAAAGACTCCAAATTTAATATTGGAAAGGAAAATACTTATATTTATGAACCTCCCACAGGGATCGAAATTCCCGACCAATCAAAAGCCAGAATAATCTACGCAGCTAATAACGAAGATGGTATTGAATTTAAAAAATTAGTCAAAAAGAATAAATTTTACGAGTTTGTAATAAAAGTACCGGATTCTTCCAGAACGATTTTGTTAACGATCAATAATGATCAAAAAGTAATCGATGACAATAGTGAGAAAGGATATTCTGTACTTTTAAGAACTCAAAACAAGACTGAATTAAGTAAAACGTTGGCCAATGAAATTTCTATGAGAAATTTTGGCTTTTTTGGTTTAAAACTAAAAACTGATAATAAACCTGAAATCATGGTGGCTGACTATGAGGCTTTGTTTGCAAAATATCCAAATTTAAAAAATGATAAATCTTTTTATCAGTATCTTGTTCAAAAAGAACAAATAAATAAAGATAAAACCAAACCGGAATTTTTAGCTTTCGCCCAAAAATGCATCAAGAAAAATACTGAAGAATATTTAATATTGGCTTCAAATATTTACGAGAGAACCGAAATGGTAAAAGAAAAAGAAATACTGGATCAGAAAATTTTAAAAAAATATCCTGGTGGCAAATTCGAAGAGACGAAATTTCTTCAGAAATTCTTCTCTAATCCAAATAAAACCGAAGCTTCTGTTTTAGCAAGCATGAATACTGTAAAAACAAAGTATCATGATACTTCTGAAAATACATTGTTTACTTTCAAATATTTTTTAATGAATATTTACCTTCAGAACAGAGATCTTGAAAAAATAATTAATTTAGAAAATACCTTAAAAAATAAAGTCGCAATTACATCGAGTTACAATCAAACTGCATGGGAATTGTCTGGCCAGGATTTAACAACACCGGCAAAGGATATTGAATTTGCCGAAAAAATTTCAAAAAGATCTCTGGACATTCTTGACGAAAATCAAAAAATAGCTGGTAATCCTGACTATAAAGGGATGTATAATATGTTTGCAGATACTTATGCATTGATCTTATACAAACAAGGTGATTATGACGGAGCTTTTAAATATCAAGAAATTGTTAGAGGATTCAATGGTTTTGATTCCGGTGGAAAAGAACGTTATTTAGCCTATATGCAAAAGGTAAAAAGTAGAGATGAGGTCAATAAATATATTGAAAACGAAATCAACAACGACCAACTTGTTCCTGCTGCATTTTTATCTACATTAAAAACGAATTATACCGCGCAAAATATTCCGCTGGATCAATATGAAAAACTAAAGCAAAAAGCCGAATTACTTACCAAAACCAAAATGGAAGAACAGGTTATTGCAAGATTTGGAAGTGCAACAGCTTCTAATTTCTCGCTTAAAAATCTCGAAGGAAAACAAGTCAATCTTTCTGATTACAAAGGAAAAGTAGTAATTCTTGATTTTTGGGCAACCTGGTGCGGACCATGCAAAGCTTCTTTTCCTAAAATGCAGGAATTAGTGAGTAAATACAAAGGTAGAGATGTAGAGTTTTTGTTTGTAAATACTTTTGAAAAAGGAAAAGAAGAAGACACTTTCAAAAAAGTCAATACTTATATCTCAGATAAAAAATACAGTTTCAACGTTATATTCGATTATAAAACTGATGTAGCTTCTAACTATAAAATTGAGGCTATCCCAACAAAAATACTCATAGATAAAAACGGAAAAATTATTACCGGTGATGCTTCAGATTCAACTCTTATCGATTTAATTGACCAGCAATTGAATTAAAATTTAAACCGCTTCCCGAAAATTTTTTATGAAAAGCTATACAAATGTGATCTGACTCCGCACCCGTAATCTGATTCATGGCAACAAAGTAAATATAAAATCCAATATTAAATAAGGCTATTAAGTTAAATACAAATATCCATAGACAAAATGAATCAACAAAAATTTCTAAAATGAACATTCTCATATTTTGGACAGTAATAAGTTCTTTACTATCGGCTTCCGAAAGTAATTTGCCTATTGGAAAATGGAATTTAGAAAAATCTCTTTGTGATGAAAGCCAATATCTTGGTAATGAAATTGAATTAGAGTTTAATGAAAATGGAAAAGGTTTGATTTGCTATGATAAAAAAGACAAAGTTTATTTTGAATGGAAAATGAATTTGGATACTTTAAAATTTAAATTTACTCCTGAAAATAGAAACAAAGGTTTCGTTTTGGGTGCAGAAAAATTTATATGCTTAAATGGACCGTTTAAAAATCAAATGAGTTTAAAATATGTTGACTCTAAATGTAGATGGATTTTGAACGCAGAAAAATAGCAACTACCGCCAACAGCAGTTACACGAAATTTGGGTAATTAGCTTAATTTAAAGTTGGTTTTGTACTTGTGAAATTAGTCTTTAACCGAAAAATAAATCTTAATTTATTCCCAAACCCTGTGTAGCTGCCAAACGTTATGTGATACCAAACCAAAAAACGATTAAATAAAATATAAGATATATGAGTTTTTTCAAAAATTTATTCGGTGGAAGAAATAAGGAAGTTGAATTGCCGACAAGAGAATTTACCGAAGAGGAATATAATAACGATTACGAATTAAAAGAACAAGGGTTAGAAAGTGTATTAGGTAAAATGCATGGAATTGTTGGACACGCAATAATTCCATTTTCAGTTGGAGGTGCAGTTGATATGTATTATTTTAAAAATCATATTAAGGGAACTGGATTTGCAACAATGGAATTATTAAATCCTGACGGATCTGGACCAAGACCGAACAGAATTGGGACTTATGAATTGGTTGGTTTTACAAAATTAAATTATAACGAAAGTGAAGAAAACCAAACTGAATTTAATACAATCGAAAGACGCTTTTGTGGAATATTTATGACTATTGGAAACTATGCTTCTCAAGCAATTTTAAATCCGAATGAAACAATTGAAGTTCCAAATGGAACTGACGAAAATAATTGCTTGATTTTAGATAATTATAGACCTGACAACAAAGAATTTAAAATCGGAGAAAGAAGTCATCATTTATTGTTATGCTTAGAAGTTTTTAGAAGCGAAATGGAATTTGCTAGAAAAAATGGAAGTGGCAAATTAATAAATTTGCTAAAAGAAAAAGGATTTTATCCATATAGCGATTTAGATAGAAAACCCGTTATCTAAATTGGCATCACATAACAGCCACTACAACGGATTTGGGCATTTGGCTTAATGGAAAGAATGGTTTGTATTTGGAAGATTTGGCAAATCCTAATAATGAGCTTAATTTAGTCCCAAACTGCTTGTAGCGCGAGAACGTCAGGCTGTGAAAAAGCCTCTTTTTTTTCTCAAAATCCTCAAATGTTACAATTCTGCAATTCAAATAAAGCCTTCTGAGGAGGCTCTTTTTTTAGGTTGCAAATTTCATTGGATAAAAATCGCGCGTTGTATTTAGCTTTAAATAACCCATTTTTAGCAAAAGCAAGACTTTTGCCTTGTAGGGTGAGTTCCATTTTTGGAGTTTGGCAATAAGTTCGGGAACGCCCAGTATATTGATACTGCGTTTGATGTTATATACCAGCATAATCAGGCTGTGTTCTCCATTTACTTTTTCCAATCCCGTTAAGTTGGTGTGATTAAAGCCCCATTGTCGTTTGATTGTGCCAAAAATATGCTCGTTGATTTCCTGTCGCTTGCGATAGAGTTGTGGGTTTTCTACATAGCGTTTATTATTTTCTTCTACTGCATCAGCATATTGACTGCGGTCTATATCTCGTCCAGCCGCCCTGCTGGTACATAAATGCTTTACGGGACATTCCCTGCATTTGGATGTTCGGTATCTCTTGAATTCATAACTATCGCTATCGGTTTTCTTATGCCAGTGACCTGTAGTTTTAAGCGTTTCTCCCTGTGGGCAAGTGTAGGTGTCGGTGGTTTGGTCGTATTTGAACTTTGATATCAAATAACCCTCAGCTATCTTTTCTTTATTTTTTTCCTGTTCGGGCTGTGCTACAATTGTAGTGATGTTCGCTTTTTTGCAGATTTCTATTTGTTTGCCATTATGATAGCCTTTATCTACCAAAGCAGTATATGTTTCTATGCCTAAATTCTCTTGTACTTCAATAGCAATAGCAGATAAAGCACTGCGGTCGTTCTTGTTGATGGTATGGGTGGCTACCACTAGATTGTGCTTGGCATCGACTGCCGCTTGCATATTAAATGAAATTTCAACCACTTGTCCTTGTACCAATAAGGCTCTGGCATCGCTATCAGTAGTGCTTATTTGAGGTTCGCCGCTTGCTTTTAATTTTTCTTCTAGCAAATCATAGCGAAGCTTGTTTTGTTTTAAGCGTTCTATTTTTTGTTAGATATTTTTGATTTCTGTAGAATTCTCCTTGGTATCATTTTCCTCCAAAGCATTTAGGTATTCTTGTGTTTTGATTTCAATATATTCTAAATGCTGATCTATTTTCTTTTGATTGAAATTAGCTTTCTTACTATTGTGCGCTCGGCTTTTAGTTCCATCAATGGCGATGGTTTCACAGCCAATTAAATCGGCGTCTTTTAAAAAGACAACATAGAGTTTAAACAAGTTCTTTAATGCTAATGAATTAATCTTTCTGAAGTCTGATTAAGTGTTTGAACTGAAAAACCAAGTTCTGATAAGTCTAAAAAAGAGACAAAAGCATCGATGAAACGTACCGGATTATCCGGACTTATAGTGTCCTCTAAACTTGAAATACGCATCTGGTGGCGGGAAATTCCTGAGATATATTGCATTCTTAAAAATACGAAAATTCCTGTTTTCATAACAGTATTTTGCTATATTTGTTTGTAATCAAACGGAAGTTTTTTCACAGACTGACGTTAGTGACTATTCTAAACCGAACTATACCAAAATGACAGAAATTGAACTTCTAAATATTATCAAAAAAAAGGAACTTCCTAAAGATGAGCTCGATGATTTTTGGGATAATTTTTTTGGCTTTTTACCTTTATTCATTTTTATAATTCTTTCAAAAAGCAACATCGCTTTTCTAATAGTTAATTTAATTTTGATTTTTTACACTTTCTATTCTAAGTTCAATGAAAAAAAATTAATTACTATTGTGACACCACTTAATGAAGCAGAAAATATTAGTTTGATTGAAAATATTGCTGAGGAACAGCAATGGAAAACTAAAACAAAGCAGAATGCACTTTATGAATTTTATATTCCTTTTTTATTTAATCAGCCTGGACATAAATTAACATTAATTGCAAGAGATAATGCAATATTATTGAATTTAAGAAATATTGGAAGTACAAAAGGACGGATGCCTTATTTATTTGGAATAGATACGCTAAAAGAAAGAAAGATAATTGGTTTAATTAATTCAACTGAACATAAAATCTATTCGAAATAAAAAGAACAGTCACTAACAGCTACTACAACGGATTTGGGCAATTGGCTTAATGAGAAGTTGGTTTTGTATTGGTATGATTTGGCAAATCCTAAGAATGAGCTTAATTTAGTCCCAAACCCGCTGTAGTGCCAGAACGTCAGGCTGTGAAAAAACTAAGTCAAAAAGAGAAACTATTTGGATCCCTGCGGAGAAAAATTTCGTACAGCCAATTCTCAGAGGATCATTTTTAGTTTATTCACAGACTGACGTTGTAGACAATTTTGGACACCACATAAATTTAAAAGCATAATCCTATGAAGTATATATTTACACTATTCTTTGTAATTATTCTTATGACTAATTGTTATAGTCAAAATAAAGATAAAGAGGAGTTAAAAAAAGTATCCAATGAGATATTGACATACATTAAAGCATACTCAATAGTTGCTGACTCCATAAACTGGAAAGCATTCCGTAGAGATATTTTGACAAAAATTACAAAATTGGATGACGTTGATTCAAATAAAATTATCTTTTCTTCAATTCTGGATAAACTACGACAGTACGGAGATTTTCATTCTTTTTATTATGATAAGTCTAATTTAAAAAAAATAGTATCAAACGATACAACTTTAAATTATCCATCATCAAAAATTATCGATGATTCAATTGGCTATATTTTTCTACCTGCGCATTTGTCGATGAATGAAAAAGATAATTTTATCTATGCAGATACATTAAGAAAACAAATTCAATTATTGGATGAAAAATATTCCATAAAAGGCTGGATTGTAGATTTAAGAGGAAATGGGGGTGGAAATATGTGGCCAATGTTAGCAGCGCTAAACCCAATTATCGAAGATGGAACTGTCGGATATTTCGTATCAAAAGGAAAAAGAATAAAATGGCAAAGTACTTCTAAAAACAACTATAAATGCAAAAACCTACATAACAAGGTAGCAGTATTAATTGATTCATTAACAGGTAGCAGTGGAGAAATGGCAGCAATATCATTGTTAGGCAGGGAAAATTCAAAATCTTTTGGAACAAAAACAAGTGGCTATACTACAGCAAATCAAAATTTTAAATTATCAAACGGAGCAATGCTTCTTTTAGCGACTGCCTATTGCGAAGATAGAACAAAGAAAAAATACATAGGAAAGATAACTCCTGATGTTGAAGTTTTAGATAACACAAAAATCATAACAAAATCTAAAGAATGGTTACTCGAATAACAATAAACTGCCTACAACAAGGTATTGCCAAAAGTGGGGCTGAATGGCTTAGATTGGAGCTTTGTCTAAGGTGAAACATTTGTTCAACGATTGAACTTTAGTGCTAAAAATCCCCGCCTTCGGCAATACCCAACCGTACAAAAACCGAAACAACAATGAGAATTCCGACAATACACGGATATATCGACAGAAGAATTTTAATCAACTTCACAGCTGACCCAAAATCCGTGGAGAAAATTATTCCGTTTCCTTTTAGACCAAAACTATACAAAGACAAAGCTATCGTTGGAATTTGCTTAATCAGACTGAAAAACATAAAACCTAAAGGATTTCCTGATTTTATTGGTGTAAACTCTGAAAATGGCGCTCACAGAATTGCGGTGGAATGGGATGAAAATGGTATGACAAAATCAGGAGTTTATATTCCACGGAGAGATACTTCACTAAAATTAAACACACTTGTTGGTGGACGAGTATTTCCAGGAAAACACCATTACGCGAAATTTAATGTAGCTGAAAAAAACGGAAATTATCATATTGCCTTTAAGAGTTCAGACAACACCGAAATATTAATTGATGCTACGGAAACAAAAGTATTTAGCGATAATTCAATTTTTGCAACATTAAATAACGCTTCAGACTTTTTTGAAAATGGCGACCTTGGATATTCACCAAACAAAGACAAATTTGACGGACTAAGATTGAAAGCATACAATTGGGAAGTCCGACCTCTTAATGTTCAAAATGTAAAATCAAGCTTTTTTGAAAACGAAGAGATTTTTCCAAAAGGTTCGGTAACTTTTGACAACGCATTGCTTATGACAAATATTGAACACGAATGGAAAAGTGAAACGGATAAATAACCACTGGCTATAACATAGATGCTACAACGGATTTTGGCAATTGGCTTAATGGGAAGTTGGTTTGGACTTGTGATGATTTGGCAAATCCCAAGAATGGGCATAATTTAGTCCTAAACCCGCTGTCTTACCAATACGTTATGCAAAATTCCACTCTAAATAGTCTAACGGGATTCGAGCCAATTTTCGTTAAAAACACTGATAGTTTGTGTTTTTTTTGAAATTATACAAGATTTTTCGAACCACAAAAAAGCCTGATAAATCTAAATCTATCAGGCTTTTAATTTTTACTAGTAGCGGGAACAGGACTCGAACCTGTGACCTTCGGGTTATGAGCCCGACGAGCTGCCTACTGCTCTATCCCGCGATGTTTCGGGTGCAAAGATACGCCGATTTTTAAGAAATCCAACGAAAACTTTAAAAAATGTTTTATTTTCTGTATTGAGTTGATATGACTACCTTTGCAAATTAAATAATACACAAATGTCACATAAAGCAGGTTTTGTAAACATCATCGGGAATCCAAACGTTGGAAAATCAACATTGATGAACGCCTTTGTTGGGGAAAGATTATCTATCATTACATCAAAAGCACAAACAACCCGTCATCGTATTCTAGGAATCGTGAATGGCGAGGATTTTCAACTTATATTATCGGATACTCCCGGAATCATCAAACCCGCTTATGAAATGCAGGAATCGATGATGAACTTTGTAAAATCAGCTTTTGAAGATGCTGATATACTGGTTTATATGGTGGAAATAGGAGAGCAGGACTTAAAAGATGAAGCCTTCTTTAATAAAATCATTCATGCTAAAATTCCGGTTTTATTGTTATTGAATAAAATCGACAACTCAAACCAGGAACAATTAGAAGAACAAGTAGCATTCTGGACTGCAAAAGTGCCAAATGCTGAAATTTTCCCAATCTCGGCTTTACAGAATTTTAATGTACCGGAAGTTTTCGGAAGAATCATCGAATTGTTACCGGAATCACCAGCATATTATCCAAAAGATCAATTAACAGACAAACCCGAACGTTTTTTCGTAAACGAAACCATCCGTGAGAAAATCTTGTTGAATTACAGCAAAGAGATTCCTTATGCAGTTGAAATTGTGACTGAGGAATTTTTTGAAGATGAAAATATTATCAGAATCCGTTCGATCATTATGGTAGAACGTGAAACTCAAAAAGGAATCATCATTGGACATAAAGGTGCGGCTTTGAAAAAAGTGGGTACTGAGGCTCGTGCTGATCTGGAGAAATTCTTTGGTAAACAAATACATATTGAACTGGTTGTAAAAGTGAATAAAAACTGGAGAAGCAATGCCAATATGCTGAAACGTTTTGGTTATAACCAATAAGCTTTCCAAAATATTAAAATAGTAATTTATGCAGGTTTCGACGAAGTATTCAATACCAATATGTTTGGGACTTATATTGATTGTGGGTATAAATTACTTTTTTGGTTCGAAGGAAAAAGCGGTTCCGGCTCAACCTGAAATCAAAAAAACGGAAGCTATCGTGCAAAAAGACTCCATAGTTTTAGATACAACGGCTTGTTCTGATAAAGAGGTGAGATTGTTTTTAAGCGAATTCATAAAGCAATTCAATACTAATAAAGCTGCGAGTATTAATAAGTTTATTGATAAATCTAATGGATTGGCCATATTTGTAAAAGATGGTTATTATCCTATTTTAAGTTTTCCGAATAAAATTGATGACTGGATTGAATGGTCTGATTTTAAAATCTATGATAATGTAGAATTTGGAAAATTTCCTGAATATCTGGGTGATGGAGAATTTAAAAAGACTGGTTTTTATTATGTGAATTATCAAGATAAATTCCGTTTGGATGATTTTCAGGATACTTATAGTAATCGCTCAGATGAAGATAAAAAGCCTTTTCGAAAGCTCGAAAAAATGTGCAATTACAGAGCCGATGTAATGTCTAAAGATAAAAGCAGGGTTTTGACATTGTATTTTGGTATTTATAAAAACAATAAACATTTGGTGGGTATTACTCAGGATGTTGTAGATGATGTTTTGTACACAGACCCCGAAAAAGAGTTTGTGCCAATAGATACAGAAGCGCAAGTCGAAGAATTTTTATCGCATAACAGAAGGTTTTGTGATGTAGAGAATAAGGCATACGTTGACTTTGATAAAAAAGAACTGATATACTGGGATTTTGGCGATAAGCCTTTTGCGTTTAGTAATTATAAGATAGGTCCTGTAAATGTTATTTCGGGAAAAATTAAAATTCGGGATATTAAGTTTTTTAATGCAAAGGAAGACGATGGATTAACTTTAAAATTATCCAATAAAGGTGATTTTAGTTCTTACAGAATGGGAGCGAGACCTCAATATATTTATGAAAAGTGTAAATAATTGAAAAATAATTATTGAAAATCAAGAAGATTAGAGGTTTGTAATCAGGTTAATAAAAGGATTTTTAGATAATACAAAATTGTAATTTTTGATATTGACTGAAGTTCTTTTAAGTCTGAAGCCCTAGCCCTGATAGAAGTGGAAATCCTTTTGTGGCTCTTCTTTAGCGACGCAAAAGATTACTTCACTTAATTTTTATTTTATTTCGGAGTTCAGTGAACTTCGTTTGTAACGGATAGCAGGAAGCAGCTGCTAAAAAAAAAGGCTGAAATAACAGGAAATATAATAAAAAACTTAGGTTCTTAGAAACTTAGCGACTTAGTCACTTTTTTAACTACCTTTGCAAAAAATTAAAATAAAGCATTTTGGATTTATAAGTGATAGAATTTTAGGAAACTAAAGTCTAAAACCGAAGATTCAAAATCTAAAATTTACAAAAATGAATAACATTGTTGCGATAGTAGGAAGACCTAATGTAGGGAAATCAACCCTTTTCAATAGGCTGATACAAAGAAGAGAAGCTATTGTAGATTCGGTTTCTGGAGTTACCAGAGATAGAAACTACGGTAAAAGCGAGTGGAACGGAAAAGAGTTTTCTGTAATTGATACCGGCGGATATGTTCGCGGATCTGATGACGTATTTGAAGGAGAAATTCGTAAACAAGTAGAGCTTGCTATCGATGAGGCTGATGTTATTATTTTTGTGGTTGATGTAGAAGAAGGAATTACACCAATGGATGATGTTGTTGCGCGCTTGTTGCGTAAGGTAACAAAACCAGTTTTATTGGCTGTAAATAAGGTAGATAACGCAATGCGTGAGAAAGATGCAATTGAGTTTTATAACCTTGGATTAGGTGAATATTTCACATTTGCAAGTATTTCAGGAAGTGGAACCGGAGATTTATTAGATGCTTTGATCGATTCTTTTCCAGAGAAACCAGAACCAGTTCAGGAAGAAGTAGTTTTACCTCGTTTTGCTGTGGTAGGACGACCAAATGCTGGAAAATCAAGCTTTATCAATGCACTTATTGGTAAAGAACGTTTTATGGTTACTGATATTGCGGGAACTACTCGTGATGCAATTGATACAAAATTTGACCGTTTTGGTTTTGAATTTAACCTGGTTGATACTGCGGGAATCCGTCGTAAAGCTAAGGTAAAGGAAGATTTAGAATTCTATTCGGTAATGCGTTCGGTTCGTGCAATTGAGCATGCTGATATTTGTATTTTGGTTATCGATGCAACCCGTGGATTTGAAGGTCAGGATCAAAGTATTTTTTGGCTGGCAGAGAAAAACCGTAAAGGTGTTGTAATCCTGGTAAACAAATGGGATTTGGTAGAAAAAGATACCATGTCGACTCGTGATTACGAAGAGAAAATCAAAAAAGAATTAATGCCTTTTACAGATGTGCCAATTTTGTTTGTTTCTGCTTTAACCAAACAACGTTTATTGAAAGCATTAGAAGCTACCGTTACGGTTTTTGAAAACAGAAAACAAAGAATCCCAACGTCTAAATTCAATGAATTTATGCTCAAGGTGATCGAAGCTTATCCGCCGCCAGCAACAAAAGGTAAATATGTAAAAATTAAATATTGTATGCAGTTGCCAACATTAACACCTCAGTTTGTGTTTTTTGCCAATATGCCACAATATGTTAAGGAACCATATAAGAGGTACCTTGAAAATAAAATTAGAGAAAATTGGGATTTTTCAGGAGTGCCAATAGATATTTATATTAGAGAAAAATAAAAGTAAAAGTCCTCAGAAATGGGGACTTTTTTTTATATCTTTTATTAATATGGATATTATTGTATTTTAAATAATAATATTTATTTACGGATAACCGTATTGTAGCAAATTTCACAGTTGCTATATTTGAAAATTAATCATTAAATAAATATAAAATGAAGAAATTGATCATTGTTTTGTTTGTTACTTTGCTATTAATTCCGAAACAATCACACGCACAAAACGATGGTGTAAAAGCTGTTGCAGCTGGTATTGGGGCTGCAATAGCGGTTGGAGCTATTATATCATCAATCGAAGATATGAAAGAAAGAGCTGAGCTGAAAGCTACTGAGTGGGTTCTAACAAATCATCCTGAATTAAGTAGCTTTTCACTTAAAACACTTGATTTTAATGGTAAAAAGACAAAAGACATGTCAGCAACTTCTGTAATTTCTTTTAAAATTCAAGAATTTATTCCTGCAGATAACCCCGCTCTTAATGGTAGAAGACAAGTTTTATTTGCATTTACTAGCTATGGCTGGATTAGTGATCAAGGAGTTGATTTTAATAAGATAGAATGGTATTTAATGGATAATGAGGAATGGATGAATATGATGGTTGCGTATGCGAAAGTATCATCAAAAGAAAAAAATGAAGGGCTTATTAAAGAAAAATTAGCAAATGGAACCTTAGTTGATAAAGGCATAAAAATTAAGAGCAAAATGGAAATTCCTTTTTTTAAATTGGAAGGAGACATGTATTTAGTAGCAGATTACTCTCCAGAAATGAAACTGATTTATAATGAAAAAACACTTGGAATTTTTTTAAAAAAGACAAGCAATTTAGTACAGATGCGAAGGGGAGCTGTAATTGATACCCATGAATTTCTTTTTGCAAGGGATTAATATAATAGTTAAAAAGAATTGAACAATCTATAATTTTGTATGATTGAATATACGTTTTGTTTTGCAACTTATATTTTTAAGTTTTTGATTATTAGGATTTATATAAAAGAAAAAATAAAAGTAAAAGTCCTCAGAAATGAGGACTTTTTTTATGCATCTTTATTGATCCAAATATTTTATCAAGGTTAATGGCACACTGTTTTGGGTAAATGTTAAGCTTACCATTAAACCTTTTGACTCTACTTGAGTCTTACTATTTCTAACCAACCATTTTATGACCAAAATTTATTATTTTCTAATTTTCTCTCTTTTTTGTTATTCGGCAAGTGCCCAAAATGACATTGTTCTTAAAGGAACCGTTGTTGATATTAATACGCAGTTACCGCTGGAACTGGCAACAGTTTATTTTACAACCGTAAAAGATTCTACCGTAATTGAATATGCTACGACCGATAAAAACGGATCCTTTAGCATAAAAACCAAAAAATACGATAAGCCTATTTTCTTAAAGGTAAATTATATGGGGTATCAGCCCTATTTTGAGGAAGAAAAAGGACTTCTGGAAAGCAAAGACTTTGGTAAATTGTATTTACTGGAGGCTGCAAATGCTTTGGATAATGTGGTTATAAAAAGCGAAGCTCCGCCTATTACGATTAAAAAAGATACCCTGGAGTTTAATGCCGCTTCTTATAAAGTAAGGCCGGATTCGAATGTAGAGACTTTGCTGAAACAATTGCCTGGTTTTGATGTGGGTACAGATGGAAAAGTTACCGTAAACGGACGTGAAGTAAATCAGGTTTTGGTAAACGGAAAAACATTTTTTGATAAAGATGGCGCTATTGCGTTGAAGAATCTGCCTGCAGAGATTATCAAAAAAATTCAGGTTTCGGATTTTAAAACCAAGAAAGAAGAACTTTCCAAGCAGGAATCCACTTCGGATTATTCGAGTATCAATATCACCATTGACGAAAAGAAAAACAAAGGTTATTTTGGGAAAATTCTGGGAGGATATGGTTCTGATGATCGTTACGAAAGCAGTCTTTTATTGAATTATTTCAACAATAAGCAAAAGATAAGTGTTTTGGCATCATCGAATAATATCAATTCGACAGGTTTTGCAATGGATGAGGTATTTGATAATATGGGAGGCGGCCGAAATGCAAAAGGCAACACTGGAGGCGGCGGCAGTTCAGCAAGTGGTAAAGGTATCACGCAATCGAATTTAGTAGGACTTAATTATTCTGATGACTGGTCAGAAAAATTAATGGCAATGGGAAGTTATAATTTTTCGAATTCGATTAATAATAACGATAGCAAATCTGATCAGGTTAGTTTTTTACCAACCGGAAATATTGCAACTTCATCAGATTCTAAGACAAGAAATGAAAATACAGGAAACAACGTCAATTTTGAATTAGAATATAAAATTGATCCCACAACCAGATTGGTTGTGGTACCAAAATACAATCAATCCCGTTCGAATAGTAATTCGACTTCGTCTAGTTTTTCTGAGGATGAAAACGGAAACTCTTTGAATGAAAGCACGGCTAAATCATATTCAGAAAGTGATAATACTACTTTTGGAAACACGATCAACTTCAATAAAGCTTTTAAGAAAAAGGCCCGTAATTTTAGTGTTGTTTTTGATAATAACAATGCCAAAACAGATGCTGAGGCTCTGAATCTTTCTCAGACTATTTTTTATCAGGATGCTAAGCCAAATGATGATCGTAATCAGAAAAGTAATAACAAAAATACTACGGATAATTATTCTCTTGAACTTGAATATACAGAACCTGTAACTGATTCCCTGCGTATAAGGTTTGGATCTGATTTTGACTGGAACAAAGAGATGAAAGACGTAAAAACATTCGATTTTGATGCTGCATCGCAATCTTATTCCAGTCTAAATGATTCTTTGACCAATTACACTACTTCTAAACAAAATTCGTTTAGTCCCAAAGTTGGAATTACCTGGCAGAAGAGCAAATATACGGTCAATTTAAATTCAAGAACTTCCATTGTAGAGTTTGATAATCATTCGCTGTATCTTAATAATGTCACTGATTTAAACAAACGATATGCATTGCCATACGGAGATTTCCAGGTAAGGTATAAGTTTAGCCGTTCAAAGAATTTATCATTCAAATACGATTATTCAAACGCGCTTCCTACAGCGGTTCAATTAATGCCGGTTTTAAATTTAACCAATCCATTAAATACCATAACAGGAAATCCTGATTTGAAACCTATCGAGAAAAACAGCGCTAATTTTAGTTTTAGAAATTACGATTTCCGTACACGCTCGGGCTACAGTTTGTATGTAAAAGGAGATTATTATAATAACGATGTGGTTTCGACTTCTATTTATGATGATAGCGGTAAAAGGACCACTACTTATGTAAATATTTCAGGAACTTACCTGGCTTCGATTGGAGGAAACTGGAATCAATCAATAAAAAGGGACGCTCATGTTTTGCGATATAGTTTGGGGTTAAACGGTAGTTATTCCTTCGATAAAGGTTTTACCAATGCTATTTTGTACAATGCAAAATCTACGGCTGTAACGCCAAAGGTAAATTTGACTTATGAGTACGGGGAACTTCTTATTATCTCGCCATCGTATAGTTTATCATACAATCAGACCAATTATGAAAACTCTTCGAGAGATGCCAGTTCAAATGTGGTGCACAGAATCAATTTGCAAACCACAAGTTACTGGCCAGAGAATCTAATTTTCGGAAATGATTTTGGGTACACTTATAATTCCAGTATTTCCAGCAACTTCAAAAAAGATTTTTATCTCTGGAATACCAGTTTGTCTTATGGATTCTTTGATAAAAAAGTCTACGCAAAGGTAAAGGTTTATGATGTTTTGAATCAGAATCAAAGTGCTACCAGAACCATTTCGGCAACCTCTATTCGTGATGAAGAAAATACAGTGCTTAAGCGTTATGTGATGTTTTCTGTAAGTTATAAAATAGGAAACTTTGCCGGTGCTGAAAAAGGAGGGAAGAGAAGACAGAGAATGGATTAGGAAAGAGGTTCAAAGGAGTAAAGCTTTACATATAAGGCGCACAGCAGTGCGTCTTTTTTTATGCCTGCAGATTTGCTTGGTCTGTTCGCTATCGCCCGGCTTAGGGATGGAACTGGTTTTTCCTGAATTTTTGTATTGGAAGTTGGAATTTTTGTATTTATTTTTTTTTCTTTTTAAATCTTTGGTTTTGTATTAATTCTGTGATAAAAGGTAAAACGAATAATATCTCTGTCATAAAAATCAATTCCGCTTGAGCGTCTTTGAAAATTTTTCAGATAACCTAATTCAAGGCCAATATTGGGGTTGAAATGATAACGTAATGCAGTGTAAATTCGGTTTTGATCGAAAGTATTTCGTTTATTATCTTTTCCGAAATTGAACATCACTTCATCAGAAATTGTTCCCTTTAGGCTTTGTTTTTCTTTTTTCCAGAGATCAAATGTTGCTTGTAATCGGTATCTAAATCGATACGCAAAAGAAAAATCATCCAGCAATTCGGTTTTGGTGGCTTTCTGAATGAAACGTTCTTCGAGCTGAAAACGGTTATGAAAAGTGATTTTAGCAATCTCATTGATGAAAGTAACATCTTGCTGAATGCGATACTCAGGAACAGAATAATCAGGATCAAGGTGAGGGTCTTGTGTGTTTACATTAAAATAAGCAAAACCACCGCCCAGTTCAATATTTTTATGAGCCCGGTATCTTCCCTGAATTCTCAGTACAAATAAATTTTCATGAACGGGGTTCAAAAAACTTCTGTTGTCAATCTCAGAATGAATGGCCCATTTTTCAGTAAGGGGTAAAATATTGTAATATCTTATCCAGGTTAAGGTTTGTTGGTCTGTCTTTTTTATACTTTGCGCTGATAAAAAAGGACTAATAAAAATAAAAAAGAGTAATAATTGGAGAACTTTCATTCCTTAGTATAAATTCAAGGTGCGAATATATACAAATCAGGAAGAATCTATCCCGTATTAAAACTTGTTTTAAATGCTATTTTGTGATTTCATTGCATAAAAAAACGAGATAGATTTAAAAACCTATCTCGTTTGATGTATTTAAACTGACTAACTGTGATTATAATGAATACTTTAAAGTAATTCCATAAGTTCTTTGATCACCAATTACTCCTGCATATTGTCCTGTGTTTCCACCAGCTGGCAATAATTGCTCATAGTAATCTTTATTTAAAAGGTTACGTCCCCAGAATTGAACAGATAAGCCTTGCGAAGCGCGGAAACCAATACGGGCATTAAAAATAGCATACCCAGGAACCACTAAGTATTTTGAAGCCGATGGGCTAGAGGAGAATTCAGAACGAGCGTAAGAATCTAATGCAATGAAAGCTTTTCCTGCGTTTCCGAAGAATTTTGCATTGTTAGAATATTCACCTCCCAGAGATCCTGCCCATCTTGAAGCGCCTGGTAAATCAGTTCCTGAAACATCTTTAAAGGCTACAGGAGCTCCTGTTTCTTCTAATGGAAGTGGTGCGTTTGTAAATTTAACATAAGTACCTTCTGTGTATGTTGCAGCACCATTTATAGTTAAGTTTTGACTTATCACAAAGCTGGCATCAAGTTCAGCACCTCTTACACGTACTTTATCTGCATTGGCAAGATATCCACGGTTTACACCCAATTCAGCTGCCTGAACGTTGGTTTGAAAATCTTTGATCTCTGTGTTAAACAAAGCAAGGTTGAATACTGAATTTCTAAACGGTGAAGTTTTTACTCCTATTTCGTAATGGTTTACTTTCTCTGGTTTAATTACGGCAAGATCTAGTAATGGAGCACCTTTTGAATCAGTAGGAAGTCCCGCTACGTTTACACCAACGGGTTTGTAACTTTTTGCATAAGTTGCGTAAGCATTGATTTTGTCTGAAGCTTTAAAAGTCAAGGTTAAGTTTCCTGAAAAGTCAGTGTTGTCAGTACTAGAGTCAAATGCCTGATCAGAATACACTAATTTTTTCAAAGCTAATAATGCAGGATCAGTAGTTTGTAAACCTCCGTATGTTGTACGTGAATAGTGCGCATCTTTTTTATCAAAGTTATATCTCAAACCAGGTAAAACATGTAGACGATCTGTAATAGCCCAGTCAATCTGGCCAAATACTGCAGCACTTGATGCTCGTATGTTGGCATCTGTTTTGATTCCGTATCCTTCAAAAAGACCAGGAGTTTTCCATAACGGACTTGTTGTACTTTGAGCAAATCTCCATTGAGCATTACCAGATTCCTCTGTACCATCTGTTTGAGAGGTTTGATCAATAAAGAATACACCTACAACACCACTAATTTTTTCTGTAAGCTGACCTGCGTAACGAACTTCTTGTGTAAATTGAGTTTGTCTTGTTGGGTTTTGAGATAATGCCAATACTTGCAATCCTGTAAAATCCCTGTCATTTGATGGATCCCAGTTCCAAAAACGCCAAGCTGTTGTTGAAGTAAGTGTTCCTGTACCAATTTTAGTATCGATATTAAGAGAGATACCACCCATATCTTGTCCTGAGCGCCATGGCGTATCATGATCAATTTTACGGTCAAAAGCATTTAAGCTTGGCAGTTGATAATTTAAATCTTTAATAATGGCATCAAACTGGCGATAAGCAGCTCTTTGAGTAGGAGCAACCCCTGCAACAACCTGAGCGTATCCGTCAGGACGCTGCGTTGTAATATCTGCAGCTAATATAATATTGGTGTTTACTGTTGGAGTCCAAAGTAACTGACCTCTAATTCCCTGATTGTTTAAAGTATTTGTAGGTCTTCCTGTAGCAACGTTATCGATAAGACCATCACGTTGTGTACCGGAGAAAGATAAACGACCTGCTACTTTTTTTCCTAAAGCTCCTGTTACAGATGCTTTAGCCTGTAGAAAATTATAGTTTCCGTAGCTCACTTCAAAATCAGCTCCTGAAGTAAAACTTGGTTTGCGAGTTGTGATGTTAAATGCGCCCGATGTTGTGTTTTTGCCAAACAAAGATCCTTGTGGCCCGCGTAATACTTCGATTTGTTCTACATCGATAAAATCTAAAGTTGTAGCAGCCGGACGTGCATAATAAACACCGTCTACATAAAATCCAACTCCAGGATCGATTCCGTCATTGGTAAGTCCAAAAGGAGAACCAAGACTACGAATGTTAATTCCGGTATTTCTTGGGTTAGAAGAATACAACTGAACTGAGGGAACAAGTTCTTTAATACGGTTCACGTTAAAAGCTCCTGTTTGTTCCGCCTGCTTACCTGTAATAACAGAGATCGCAATTGGCACATCCTGAACTTTTTCTATTCTGCGTCGTGAAGAAACCACAACTTCTATAAGTTCATTTTCTTCTCTAAGAGTTACTTGTAATGGAGCAGTTGGTAAATCAATAAGTTCAATTTCTGTAGTTTTGTAGCCTACATACTGAACTAAAATGGTTAAAGGGAGTTTTGCTTTGCTGTCGATTGTAAATCTTCCTTGGCTATCTGTAGTGGTATTGGTAGTTGTTCCTTTAATAACAATGTTAACGGCTTCAAGTGGTGTATTTTCGCTGGTTTTAACCACGCCTTGAATGTTTTGAGCAAATGATATTGAGAAAGTTAAAACAGATAGTATTGTAAATATATTTTTTATAGAATTTTTCATTTTTATATTAAGTATATGTGATTAGTAGAGTTTAAATTAAAAAATTTTTATCAGCACATACACATCATAGAAGAATTGTTTTTCACATTAGTGAAATGGATATTTTGGTTTCTTTGCAAAAGATTTTTTGATACACCTGATCGATTGTAATTTACTTTCATAGGGTTTAAAATTTTGTAAATGGTTGTTGGTTTTTTTGCAAATATATGTAAATTCTATAGATTTACTAGGAATTAGGAAATATTTTTTTATTTCTTTACAAGTGAGGCGATTGTGATGCCTTGCATTGCCTTGAGAGTTTCGTCACGAATGATCATCAGACCATGTCTTAGACTGCAATCTTCCTCAGTTTTACAATCTGAGCATGGTTCGTAGAAGTTCAACGAAGCACATGGTAAAAGCGCAATTGCACCGTCAAATAAACGGTGAATTTCTGCCAAAGTAATGTCGTTTTTGGAGCGTATCAAATAATATCCGCCAAATTTCCCCTGCTTACTACTCACAAAACGTCCTCGTTTTAGATCTAATAAAATTTGTTCTAAAAACTTTTTAGGAATATTGGCGCCATCAGCAATTTCTATCGTTCTTGAAATGTGATTTTCGTCTTGTTCTGCTAAATAAAGTAAGGCCTTAAGGGCGTATTTTGCTTTATGTGATAACATCTATCTTGAATTATTAATTGTAAATTATAAATTTTAAAACTGAAAACCGTCACTGCAAACTGTGACTTTCTTTCTACCAGCCTCCGCTAGAACCTCCACCGGAGAATCCGCCCCCGCCAAAACCTCCTCCGAAGCCTCCGCCTCCGCCAGATGATCCACCGCCAAAACCTCCAAATCCGCCACCGCTGCTTCTTCCAAGACTGCTTAGAAGAATTACGTCCATAAGACTAGGGCCTCCGCCGCTATTATTGCCTGAATTTCCTCCACCGCCTTTATTACGCGCCAGTAAAATTAATACAATTACAACAATAACAATGAAGGGGAGTATCGGAAAATCATTTCCTTTGGATTGCTTGCGTTCGCCTTTGAATTTTCCTTTAAAAACATCAATTATGGCATCTGTTCCTTTGTCAAGCCCATTATAAAAACTTCCGGCTTTGAATTCGGGAATAATAATATTTCTAATGATCGTTCCGCCAATTCCTGCAGTCAAGCGATCTTCAACTCCATATCCGGGGTTAATAGCTATTTTCTTTTCGGCTTTAGCCAATAAGATAACAACACCATTATCATCTTGCTTGGTTCCTCCAATTCCCCAGGTTTGTCCCCATTTTGTAGCCAGCTGATTCACATCTTCGCCTTTTAAGCTTTCGATTGTAATCACTACAATTTGAGTGGTAGTAGAATCAGAGTATCGAATTAGTTTTTCTTCCAACTGTGTTTTTTCAGAGGCGCTTAAAACATTCGCATAATCATAAACTGAAGTCTGCAAAGTTGGTTTTTCGGGAATTGTAAATTGTGCAAAAATACAATTGGTAGTAAGAAAAGCGATGAACAAAAAGGTAAACTGAAAAAGTCCTTTTGAATAAGATATTTTGTTTTTGGAAATTTTCATTATTTATCCTTTTGAGATTTCGTTTGATAATTCATTAGTGTCACCTTCAGACCACGGAAAGTATTTTTTTAATTGTTCGCCGGCATTTAAAATGCCATCGACAATACCTTGTTTAAAATTTCCTGACTTAAATTGGGTAATCATGGCATCTTTGGTGCAATCCCAAAAATCTGCTGCAACGAGATCATTTATGCCTTTGTCTCCACAAATAGCAAATGTTTTATCTGCTACGGCAAAGTAAAATAAAACCCCATTTTGTTGCTGGGTTTCATCCATTTTTAATTCATGAAAAACTTCCAAAGCCCTGTCAAAAGGAACCTTGGAAGTGGTTTGTTCTATATGTACTCTAATCTCGCCAGAAGTATTTTTTTCAGCCACGCGAATAGCTTCAACGATGGTTAATTCTTCTTCTTTGGATAAAAAATCTTCTACTTTAGACATCGAAATGAGTTTTTAAATTAAGATTAACGTTTCTCTAATTTCTGAATTATTTCATTCGAAATTAAAAAAAAACGTTAATCAAAAATATGAATCTTTTTTTAGAATTTTACTTCAACTGGTTTTTCAGCTCCTGCAACAGCTTCAAAATATGGTTTTTCTTTGTAGCTTAAAAACCAGCTGTTTGGAATTGCAAGAACATAGCCATTGTAATCTTGTACAGCTTCGTTAAAACGAGTTCTGGCTGTTAAAATTTGATTTTCTGTACTAGCCAGTTCGTCTTGTAGTTTTAAGAAATTCTCGTTTGCTTTTAATGTTGGATATTGTTCAACAGAAACTAATAATCTTGACAAAGAAGATGATACACCACTTTGAGCCTGATTGTATTGTGCTAATTGTTCAGGAGTTACATTGCTTGGATCGATTGTTACCGAAGTCGCTTTTGCACGAGCCTCAATTACAGCTGTCAATGTTGATTTCTCGAAATCTGCAGCACCTTTTACAGTGTTTACTAAGTTTCCAATAAGGTCATTTCTTCTTTGGTAAGTCGTACTTACATTTCCCCATTCTTTATTAACTGCCTGATTTTTTTGCAAACCAGTATTTTTGATTCCAATTGACCAAAAAGCAATAATAGCGATTAGTACTACTATGATTCCTACAGGGATTAACCATTTTTTCATATCCGTTTTAATTTAAGTTTGTTTTTAATTTTTGAATAAATATACTATAATTCGTTCTTAATTTCGTTTAATTGTGTTTTTATGGTCTCTAATTTACGTATTATTTCGAATTTATCTAATGTTTTCTTCTGTCCCTCTTTCAAATGGGTTCTGGCGCCATCGAGTGTAAAACCTCTTTCTTTAACCAAATGATAAATCAATTGCAGATTGGTGATATCCTCAGGGGTAAACATTCTGTTGCCTTTGGCATTTTTTTTAGGTTTTAAAATGTCAAATTCACTATCCCAAAACCGAATCAATGATGCATTGACATTAAAGGCTTTGGCCACTTCGCCAATGCTATAATACCTTTTATCTTTTGAAAGCTCAATATGCATGATTTTTAATTTTCTGTTTTAATTCCAAAAATACTACTTTTTGGAGGATTAATCTAATGACTGATTTTCCTGGTTTGCCATTTGTGAAATTGCAACGTATTCTGCAGCCGAAATATTTCCGTAATAAAAATTCAACGGGTTGACCACTTTTCCGTCTTTATGCACTTCATAGTGACAATGCGGACCTTCGGATCTTCCTGTGCTTCCTACATAGCCAATTACATCTCCGCGTTTGACATGTTGTCCGGCTCTGCAATTGTATTTGCTTAAATGCGCATACAAACTCTCGTATCCAAAACCATGCCTGATCACCACATGATTTCCAAATCCGGAAGCCGAAGCATCGGCTCTTTCTACAACACCATCGCCTGTGGCATAAACAGGCGAGCCTGTATTGGCGGTGAAATCCATTCCGTTATGCATTTTTCTCACTTTGGTGAAAGGGTCAGTTCTGTAACCAAAACCGGAAGCCATTCGTTTTAAATTTTCATTCCTGACAGGCTGAATGGCAGGAATTGCCAGTAAGAGATTTCCTTTTGTACTGGCCAGTTTTAAAATTTCGTCTAATGATTTCGACTGAATAGCCAATTCTTTGGATAATCTGTCAATTCGTTTTGTGGTGTTTAATACCAGTTGCGAATTGTTGTAACCTTCTAAATCTTTATAACGTTTGGGATCTCTAAAACCTGCTTTTCTGATAGAATCCGGAATTTCGGTTTTGTTAAAGTAAACCCTGTATATATTGTTGTCCCTGTTTTCTAATGCTTGGGTCACATCATCGATTTCATCCATTTTTTTGTTTAAAATGGCATATTGCAATTTCAAATTCTCGATTTCACGTGCTTGCAAACGATCTTTTGGTGTTTCGAAATAAGGAGTATTAATTAATAGTACAAAAACTAAAAAACCAAATAATGCCGAGGCCAGCAAAAACAGTAATGCGTAACCGATTTTGATTCTTTTTCTGGTTTTTATTTTCGTATAAGCCAGATTTTCTGAGTCGTAATAATATTTTACTTTCGCCATATTTTAAAATACCCTATTTTTGCAGCTTGTAAAATAAGTTAGTCGAACAAATTTAATAAATGTTTCAGTTCTTCGAAGCTTTTTTTCAAGAATAAAATAATTAGATAATTGAGTCAATTAGATAATTAGTTAATGTATTTATGAGATAATTTATTGTTTGCTAACTTAAAGTTTTTTGGTTTAAAATCCTCAAATTATCGCAATTTCTAATTCATACATTCGCTAATTGTTTGATTATTAAATTATCACATTTTCAACAGACACATTTGCTTAATTTAAATATGAAATCACAAGACGTACGTAAACAATTTTTAGACTTTTTTAAAAGCAACGGGCACTTAATTGTTCCCTCGGCTCCTATTGTACTTAAAGATGATCCAACCTTAATGTTCAACAACTCAGGAATGGCCCAGTTCAAAGAATATTTTTTAGGAAACGGAACACCAAAAAGCAAAAGAATAGCCGATACGCAAAAATGTCTTCGTGTTTCAGGAAAACATAACGATCTTGAAGATGTAGGTTTTGATACCTATCATCATACTATGTTTGAGATGTTGGGTAACTGGTCTTTTGGTGATTATTTCAAAAAAGAAGCCATCAATTGGGCTTGGCAACTTTTGACAGAAGTTTATAAAATTCCAAAAGAAAATTTATATGTTTCTGTTTTTGAAGGAAGTAAAGAAGATAATGTACCTTTTGATCAGCAAGCTTGGGATATCTGGAAAACTCTAATCGATGAAGATCGCATTATCCTTGGAAATAAAAAAGATAATTTCTGGGAAATGGGAGATCAGGGGCCATGCGGACCTTGTTCTGAAATTCACGTTGATTTACGTCCGGAATCTGAAAAAGCATTAGTTTCAGGAAAAAGCTTAGTGAATAACGATCATCCGCAAGTGGTAGAAATCTGGAATAATGTATTTATGGAATTCAACCGTAAAGCTGACGGATCTTTAGAAAAACTTCCGGCACAACACGTAGATACCGGAATGGGATTTGAGCGTTTGTGTATGGCTTTGCAAGGAAAAACATCCAATTATGATACCGATGTTTTTACTCCGCTTATCGAGAAAGTAGAACAAATTACAGGTTTAAAATATACATCTGACGAGGTAAAAAATATCTCAGAAGAACAAAACAAAACAAACATTGCCATTCGTGTAGTGGTAGATCACGTTCGCGCCGTTGCTTTTGCAATTGCTGACGGACAATTACCATCTAACACTGGAGCTGGTTATGTAATTCGTAGAATTTTGCGTCGTGCTATTCGTTACGGATTTACATTTTTGAATACCAAAGAGCCTTTTATCAATAAACTGGTAGAAGTTTTAGCCAACCAAATGGGAGAATTTTTCCCGGAAATCAAATCGCAGCAACAATTGGTTACCAATGTAATTCGTGAAGAAGAAGCTTCTTTTTTAAGAACTTTGGATCAGGGATTACAATTGTTAGACAATGTAATTGCACAAACAAAAGGTGAGGAAGTTTCCGGTGCTAAGGTTTTTGAATTGTATGATACATTTGGTTTTCCAAAAGACTTGACAGCTCTAATTCTAAAAGAAAAAGGTTTTTCATATAATGAAGAAGAATTTGAAGTTGAATTACAAAAACAAAAAACACGTTCACGCGCGGCATCAGAAGTTTCAACAGAAGACTGGACAGTTTTGATTCCGGGAAATGTGGAAACTTTCGTTGGATATGATAAAGTAGAGAATGAGGTAAAAATCACCAGAATTCGTAAAGTAGATTCTAAGAAAGACGGAATTTTATACCAAATCGTTTTAGATAATACACCATTTTATCCCGAAGGTGGAGGACAAGTGGGAGATAAAGGAACATTGGTTTCTGCAAACGAGACAATTGAAATCATTGATACGAAAAAAGAAAACAATTTGATTTTGCATTTTGCAAAACAATTGCCTGAAAATATCCAAGCTGGTTTTATAGCAAAAGTAAATACCGATTTAAGAGGTGCAACTTCTAAAAATCACTCCGCTACGCATTTAATGCATTTGGCTTTGAGAAGCCTTCTTGGAACTCACGTAGAGCAAAAAGGTTCATTAGTGAATCCTAGCTATCTTCGTTTTGACTTCTCGCACTTTTCTAAAGTTTCAGAGGATGAATTACGTCAGGTTGAAGCAAGTGTAAATGAGCAAATTGAAGCGCAATTACAACTGGTAGAACACAGAAATATCCCAATTAAAGAAGCATTGGATAAAGGTGCAATGGCTTTATTTGGAGAAAAATACGGCGATAATGTTCGAATGATTGAATTTGGTGACAGTAAAGAACTTTGCGGTGGAATTCATGTGAAAAACACAGCTGAAATCTGGCATTTCAAAATCATCTCTGAAGGGGCAGTAGCAGCTGGAATTCGTCGTATTGAAGCCATTACAGGCGATGCGGTAAAAGACTTCTACCAAAATCAGGAAAATACCTTATCTGAAATAAAAGAAACATTAAAAAATCCGCAGGATATTTTAAAGTCAGTGGCTTCTTTACAGGATGATAATGCTAAATTGAAAAAGCAGGTTGAGGGATTACTTAAAGAAAAAGTAAACGCTTTAAAATCTGAATTAGAGAAAGATTTTCAGCAAGTAAACGGAGTAAATTTCCTTGCAAAACAAGTAGATTTAAGCATGGCTTCAACAAAAGATTTGGCTTCTGCATTAGGAAGTTCAAAACCAGATTCATTTGTATTCTTAGCTTCTCTAGAAGAAGGTTTACCAAATATTCACTGTTATATATCTAAAGAATTGGTAGCAAGTAAAAGCTTAAATGCAAATGCAGTGATCAAAGAACTAGGAAAATATATTGAAGGAAACGGAGGAGGGCAACCTTTCTTCGCTTCTGGAAAAGGTAAAAATGCTGGTGGAATTGCAGAGGCTTTGTCCCATGCAATTGAGTTTGTGAAATAAGTTTTTTAAAGTTACTAAGGTTCTAAGAATTTAAAATCTAGATAAAGTAAACCCGGCAGGTTTTTAAAACTTGTCGGGTTTTTGTTTTTTATTTTTTTTGCCACAGATTATAAGGATTAAAATGATTTTTACCTCATTTGACAAAGGAGAAATCTTCGTAATAAACTCGCAAAGATTCAAGAGTTAAATTCGTGCAAATTGGTGGAATTTGTGGCAAAAAGTCAAAGAAACTCCCCAATCTTCTCAGGAAGTGCTTAAAAAGAAAAGGGCTTTAGTCAAACCTAACAGTTTGGCTAAAGCCTTTAACTTTAATTTATTTTTTCCATCCAGCTAAGCTGCACGCTATTGAAAAACTTAGAAACTCAGCGCCTGAGTACTTTAGGATATAAAAAAGTATTATTTACGTTCCCCAATTTGCTGACGCCACATAGCGTAATACAATCCTTTCTCCACAATCAAATCCTCATGTTTGCCCGATTCAATAATTTTTCCTTGTTCAAGAACAAATATTTTATCGGCATGCATTACAGTAGACAATCTGTGCGCGATTAAAACCGTGATTCTGTTTTGATCGGATATATTTCTAATTGTAGTGTTAATTTCTTCTTCGGTGATAGAATCCAGGGCAGAGGTAGCTTCATCAAAAATCAATAAATTGGGATTTCTTAAAATAGCACGGGCAATTGACAAACGTTGTTTCTCACCACCTGAGACTTTAATTCCGCCTTCACCAATTGTAGTGTTCAGGCCATCTTCGGCGCGTTGTAGCAATTTTTCGCAGCTGGCACGCTTTAATGCATCGTACAAATCTTCATCGGTTGCGTTTGGCCTTACAAACAATAAATTCTCACGAATTGTTCCTGAGAATAATTGAGCATCCTGGGTAACAAAACCTAATTGTTTCCTTAGATCAAGTAAATCAATTTCGGTTGAATCAATATCGTTGTAAAACACCTGACCTTCGGCCGGGGTATATAATCCCACTAATAATTTTACCAAAGTTGTCTTCCCGGATCCGGACGGACCAACAAAAGCAACAGTTTCTCCTTGTTTGATTTCGAAATTAATATTTTCAACGGCTTTAAATTTAGCAGTTTTATGCTGAAAACTTACATTCTCGAAAAGCAAAGATTGAATCGCTCCAACGTGTTTTGGACTTTTAGGACGAAATTCTTTTGGAGCACTTAATAATGTTTTGAAGTTTTCCATCGAAACTTTGGTTTCGTTCAGAGCAATAATGAAATTTCCTAACTCTTGTAAAGGTCCAAAAATAAAGAAGGTAAAAAATACCATCGTTAACAGATCCCCTACAATGATTTTATTTCCAAACAAGAAATAATATAAAGTAAAAACCACGCAAGTTCTTAAAAAGTGAACCGTTGTTCCCTGAATAAAACTCAAACTTCTGATAAAACGGATTTTCTCCAGTTCAAGTTGCAGGATTTTAAAGGTGTTTAAGTTCAAACGTTTTTCTTCCTGATAGGTTAAACCAAGACTTTTCACTAGTTCGATGTTTCTTAAACTTTCGGTTGTAGAACCTGCCAAAGCATTGGTTTGATTGACAATTTTTCGAGAAACGATCTTTATCTTTTTACCCAAATACGAACTGATCAAAGCAATGATTGGAGCTGTAATCAAAAAGATAATCGAAATGCGATAATCGATTCGGGCAACGTAAACAATTACAAAAATGAATCCGATAATGGTTTGAAAGATCAAAGAGATCGAAAGCGTAATTAATTTTTCAGAATCAGATCGTACTTTGGTCAGTTTGCTTAAAGTTTCACCGCTTCGCTGGTCTTCAAATTCTGCATAAGGCAAATCAAGAGATTTTTTGATTCCGTCAGTATACATCTGAGCTCCGGTTCTCTGGATCACCACATTGGTAAAATAATCCTGAAAGTTTTTGGTGATTCTGGAAATCATGGCAGCACCAAGAGAGAGTCCTAGCCAGAAGGATAAAGATTTTATAAAACCAATTTCGTTTCCTTCGTATTTATGCAAACCAACACCGCAATCCTGCATTAATTTACCGGTAATAATAGAGTCTGATAAACTGAAACAAATGTTTATGGAGGCCATAATCAACGCAAAAAGCAATAGCATTTTGTGTTTGATTATATAAGAATATAATAATTTCATATAGAGAGGATGTTAAAAAAATAGAAGATGCAAAAGTAGTGAATAGTTTGAGTTTGTGAAGTTGATTTATGTTATTAAAAATGTTAATTATTTTAATATTTTGTCTTTTATTTTAATCTAAATTTATCCCATAAAAAAAAATCTGCTTATATGAAAAAACTTTTACCACTTTTTGGATTTTTAACGTTCTTATTGATATCCTGTTCAAGTGATGATAATACTCCTTCAGAAGAGAGTGTTGTTTTGCCTAAAACCATTTCGTATCTATATCCTAATGCATCTTTAGGAACAAATAGTACCAGTACACTTAAGTTTGATGGCAAGAAAATTATAAACAGTATAGACTCTGATTCAAAAACAATATTTACCTACAACGCAGATCTGATAACAAAACAAGAATTATTTAATGTTGATGAGAAAGGAAATGAAACTAAAAGTAAAGAAGTTGTATATAGTTATGAAAATGGAAAATTAAAAACACGAATTCATAAAATACTTTTTAGTAAAGAATATCCTGATGGAGAATATATTATAAAAACGGTTTATACACATAATTCTAATGAACAAATTTCATATATAAATTATTCAATTGATGCTAAAACGAAATTAGAAATTCAAACCAGCATAGGTACTTTGACTTATAAAGATGGTAATCTTGTAAAAGAGCAGCAAACATTTAAATCAGTAACAACTACATTGGTTTTTGAATATGACACTAAAAATAATCCTCTTAAAAGTATTTTAGGTTTTAACTTGTTGTTAAATGAAGTGAGTTATTTTGGGAAAAATAATATTTTAAAAGTGATAAAAGCATCCTCTGAAAATACTAATGTAAGCACCTATTTGACAACCTATTCATATAATGAAAACGGTTATCCATTAAAACATACTTCATTTGATGGAACAGGTAAATCAATAGAATACGAAATTGAATATACGTACTAGTTTTAAAATTTAAATAGCAATAAAAAAACAAATGCCTTTAATGTTTGGTTTTTTTATTGATGAAATTTTTAAATTCATCCTACTATTTTTTTTGTTAAAAATTCTTAAAAATTAAATATACTATCCTGTATATTTGCTTTTAATAAATAATATTAAACCTGTAATAATGAAAAAAATTTTATGTTTTTTTGGAGCATTAGCTTTAATACTTAGCTCTTGTTCTAGTGATGAAAACGGAACTGATGCTGTTTTGCCTAAAACAGTTAGTTATAAATATTCCGATTCTCCTGAAGATAATGATTTCTCGACAATAACGTATGACGGAAATAAAATACTAAGTGCTAGTTATACAGCAAGTGATAAAGAAGTATATACCTACACTGGGGATTTTATCACTAAAATTGAAGATTTTGCTCAGGAAGGAAATATTAGTTCTAAAAATGAAATTACATATGAGGACGGTAAAGTAAAAATAGATGTATTAACAGAAATAGCTCCTACTGTTACTTATATTTCTAAAAGAGTTTATACATACAATACAAACGGAACAATATCTTTTGTAAATTATTCTGTTGACCCAACCACAAAAGAAGAAACAAAAAAATCTGATGGAGTTTTAACCTACATAAATGGAAATCTTATAAAGAAAATAGAAACTTTTGATTCTTATTCATATACTAAAACATACCAATATGATGCTAAAAATAATCCTTTTAAAAATGTTTTAGGATTTAATTTACTTATTGATCATGAAACTAGTGCTAGTTTAAATAATGTAACAAAACTAACTACTCTTTACAAATATGGAGAAGATATTACAACCAATATTTTCAATAGTGTTTATCAGTACAATGAAAAAGGATATCCGACAAAACAAACCCAAACCGATTCTTCGCAAGATGATGAAATAACAGAATATACTTATTAAGCGTTATAAGTTTAAACTTTATCAAAAACCAAATACTTCTGTATTTGGTTTTTTTATTGGTGAAAATTGGTGAAATTCGTGTTTAAATAAAAAGCCATGCAGTTCAGAACCCAAATACCAATTTCTAAAAGCAATAATCCAATCCATTATAATTCGAAAATAATCTCTATTGGTTCGTGTTTTGCAGAAAATATGGCCGAGAAATTTGATTATTTCAAATTTCAAAACTCTACAAATCCGTTTGGGATTATTTTTAATCCGGTTTCGATCGAAAAAATAATGAGTAGAGTGGTTAAGGAAGAATTTTACACAGAGAAAGATGTTTTCTTTTATAACGAGCGCTGGCATAGTTACCAAGTACACTCAGATCTAAGCAACTCGGACCGACAGGAATTACTCGAAACGTTGAATAAAGCTATTTCAGAAACTTATAAATATTTAAAACAAGCCACACATATTATCATTACTTATGGAACTTCCTGGATTTACAGAAACACAGAAAGTGAGCAAATCGTGGCCAATTGCCACAAAGTGCCTCAAAGGAAATTCTCAAAAGAATTATTAGAAGTTGAAGTAATTCAGAAAAGTATTCAAAACACAATAGATGTAATTCAGGTTTTGAACCCGAATATCAATTTCGTTTTTACCGTTTCGCCCGTACGCCATATCAAAGACGGTTTTGCAGAAAATCAACTCAGTAAATCGCATCTGTTTGCCGGACTTCATCAAGTTTTAAAAACTCATAACACAGAATTCATTACTCATAACTATTTCCCATCTTACGAAATCATGATGGACGAACTTCGTGATTATCGTTTTTATGCCCAGGATATGCTGCATCCTAATCAAATTGCCATTGATTATGTCTGGAAACTTTTTAGCGAAAATTATATCTCACCAGAAAGCAGTACTACTATGCAGGAAGTAGATGAAATTCAAAAAAGTCTGCGTCACAGAAGTTTTAATCCGGAATCAGAACAGCATCAAAAATTTTTAGCAAAACTTCAGCAAAAAATAAGTGCTATTCAGGAAAAATGGATTCATATTAAATTTTAATTTAATATAAGTATTTCAATTCCATTATTTAATGAAGGGTTTTCCAATCAAAAAACTTAGTGTCTTGGTGCCTTCGCGGCAAATTAAAAGTAAGAAAATAATTATTTGTGCGTAAAATTCTAGAATAATTGCGTGTAATTATGTAAATTGTTAAAGTTTAAAATTCTCAATTTTGTAGACTGTATAAGTACAGCCTTATAACAACGCAACTTTAATCTAATCGTGTTTTATTGACGTATGAATAAGAAACCCATTCATTTTCTTAAAAAAACACTACGTATACTTCTTTGGTGCGTGGTTTCTATCATTGCACTTTTATTACTTTTAATTGTTTTAATTCAGGTTCCTTCTATTCAAAATTATGCGAAGGACAAAGCAATTACCTATCTTCATAATAAGATTAAAACCAAAGTTTCATTAGATCATATTTCGATTAAATTCCCAAAAGATATAGTTTTGGAAGGTTTTTATTTCGAAGACCAAAAAAAAGATACTTTACTGGCAGGTAAACGTTTAGAGGTTGATGTCGATTTGTTTAAACTGGTAAGCAGTGAACTCGAAATCAATTCGGTTTCACTTGAAAATGTGAATGCGAATATTTCCAGAAATAAAGACGGCGTTTTCAATTTTGATTATATCATAAAAGCATTCGAATCAAAAGAACCAAAGGTGGAGGATCCGGATAGCAAACCTTTTAAAATTTCGGTTGTAAAAGTGAATCTGGATAATGTGAAATTCAGTTTTAAAGATGATTTTTCTAAGAATGATGTCAAGGTCAATCTAACACATTTCGATACAAAATTTAAGGAATTTGATTTGGATAAAATGAATTTTGATATTCCGAACATTAAATTAGACGGATTAAAACTGGTTTTAGATCAAGATGCAGTGGAAAAAATTGCTGAAGTTTCGGTAGAAACCGTTGATACCATCTCGAAAAGAAAAGATTTTAATTTAAAATTAGGCAAAATCAGTTTATCGAAAATTGATATTGCCTATGACAATAAAGACTCTAAATTAGATTCAGGGATAAAACTGGGTAATCTTGATTTATCGGTAAACAAAATAGATTTGAATAATCAGCTTTTAGATTTCGATACTTTCGAGCTAAAAAATCTAAAAGGAAACTTGAGATTAGGTACAAAAGACAAACAAATAAAAACGCCCGATTTAGATTCAACTGCCATTAAACAAGCAGGTTGGAAAGTAAAACTAAATGATATCGACATACAGGATGTTGCTTTCAAATTTGATGATATGCAATCCAAACCGGTTGTAAAAGGAATTGATTACAGTCATTTAGATTTGGATAAACTGAATTTTAAAGCAGAAAAATTATACTACGGAAACGATACCATTTCAGGAAATATAAAAGCTTTAAGTGCAAACGATAAAAGCGGATTACAAATTCAGTCTTTAAAAACTGATTTCTTTTACGGGCCTAAAAATGCGTATCTGAATGATTTGTATTTAAAAACACCTCAAACTTTACTTCAAAATAAAGTTAAAGTGGGGTACAATTCGATTGCATCAATTTCTAAAGATTTAGGAAACCTTTCTATAGAGGCAAATCTAAATCAGTCGAAAATTGGTTTTAAAGATATTTTATTATTTGTTCCGGATTTACAAAAAACAAATCCGTTTAAGAGTAACCCAAATGCAATTTTGTATCTGAATACACGCTTGAGCGGAAAAATAAAAGATCTAAGGATTCCGCAATTTGAAATGAGCGGAATAGGAAATACAAAAGTTTCCCTTTCGGGGAAAATAAAAGGATTGCCGGATGCTCAAAAAGCCTATTACGATCTGGATATTAAGAAAGTTTCAAGCACGTCTAAAGATATATATTCGTTTGTACCAACAGGAACAATTCCAAAGAATATTCAGTTGCCTTCTCAATTGAATTTGCAGGGAAAATTTAAAGGTTCAGTTCAGAATTTCAAAACCAATCTGGCTTTAAACAGTAGTTTTGGAAATGCAAAAGTGGATGGGTTATTTGATCAGCGCGTTAAGAAAAAAGAGAAATACGATGCAACGGTTTATCTGTTAGATTTTGATTTGGGGAGATTGATCAAAAACGATTCGATTGGAAAAATTACCCTTAAAGCAAAAGTAAAAGGAAATGGTTTAGACCCAAAAACGGCTCGTGCTCAATTTGATGGACTGGTACAGAAAGCAGTTTTTAATCGATATACTTATAGAGATTTAGCATTAAAAGGAAATATCGCAAAGGGTTCATTCGACGTAAAATCCGGAATGAAAGATCCAAATTTGAATTTTGACTTGGTTGCGAGCGGAAATACACAAGATAAATACCCTTCAATAAAATTAAAATTAAACCTTGATATTGCCGATTTAGAAAAACTGAATCTTCATGCCGGACCAATGAAATTGCGAGGTAATGTAGATGCTGATATTGCCAATAGTAATCCTGATTTTTTAAACGGAAAAGTGTTTCTTTCCAACATTCAGGTTTTGCAGGCTGCAGAACCAATTGTTCTGGATTCTGTTCGCATAATTGCTTTTGCGGATAATAATCGAAATAATATCAAAATTTCATCTCAGTTTTTAAAGGCCGAAGTTGACGGAAAATACAAACTAACAACATTAACTGCCGCGATAAAAAAATCATTGTCAAAATATATTGATTTAAAAAATCCAAAAGTAAATGGCGAGGCAGACGAGCAACGTTTGACCTTTAAGTTAAAGATCGATAATGACCCTATACTTTTTAAACTGGTTCCCAAATTAACCGGTTTAGAACCTGTTAACATTACCGGAAAATACAATAACGTAACAGATTCATTAGAAATAAAAGGAACAATCCCAAGAATTGTTTATGGCGATAATACCATTTCTGACGGAAAAATAAATATCGAAGCCAAAGAAAATGCTTTAGAATATTCGGTTTCTGTAGCAACAATCGAAAGCGGATCTTTAAAAATTCCCTTTACGAGTTTATCGGGAAAAGTCGAGAATAATCTTTTGACATATGCACTTGAAGTGAAAGATGTAAAAGACAAACAACAATATTTTATTGCCGGAGAATTTAAAACAGAGGATTCTAAAAACATCTTTAAAATCGATGCTGAAAACTTTATACTAAATTATGATAAATGGACTATTGATCCTGAAAATGTAATTGAGTTTGGAGCAAAAAGATTGTACATCAATAAATTTTATCTGGCCAATTCAGGTAATGAATTAAAAATTCAGTCGCAGGGAGAACAGGACAATGCGCCATTGCAAGTCGATTTTGTAAACTTCAAAATTGAGACCATTATGAACATGGTCAAAAAAGATGAAATTTTGATGCAAGGTTTGATCAATGGTAATGCAGTGGTGGAAAATGTAATGACAAAACCCACTTTTACATCAGACTTAAAAGTAGATCAGTTTGCTTTTAAAGGAGAACCGGTTGGGGATATTGCCATAAAAGTAGATAATAAAACCGATAATTTACTCAATGCAGATGTAGCACTTACAGGCGAAGGAAATGAAGTAAAGCTGACAGGAAACTATAGAATGGATGACGGAAATCTTGATTTTGATTTAGATTTAAACAAGCTTTATCTTAAAAGCATTCAGGGTTTTACAATGGGCAATGTGACAGAAGGAACGGGTTATTTATCCGGAAATTTTAAAATTGTTGGCAAGGCGTCAAGTCCAAAAGTATCGGGAGAATTAAATTTTAACGATACCGGCTTTAGAATCACACAACTCAATTCATTTTTTAAAACAGATAAGGAAAAAATCACCTTTAATAATGATGTAATCACTTTTGATAAGTTCACGCTTCACGACGAAAACGACAACGAATTATCTGTAGATGGAACCATTCAGTCTCCGGATTTCAAAGCATATAACTTTGGTCTGCTGGTTACGGCAGACGATTTTAGAGCCATACATTCTAAAGAAGCCGATAATGATTTGTTTTATGGCGATATGTTTTTAGACACAAAACTAAATATTAAAGGAAATCTTGATAGCCCGGTTATCGATGGAACGATAAAAATTAATAAAGAAACCAATTTTACGTTGGTAATGCCGCAGTCAGATCCATCAATTGCAGATCGTGAAGGAATTGTAGAGTTTGTCAACGAAGATAGTATGTATTTGAAACAGACCGTTGATTTACAGAATAAACTCGATCAGTCTGAAGTAAAAGGAATGGATGTAAATGTGGCCATTTCGATTGATAAAGAAGCAGAATTGACTTTGCTTATCGACAAAGCAAACGGGGATTATTTAAAATTAAAAGGAGAAGCAGAGTTAGTTGGAGGAATAGATAAATCAGGAAAAACTACTTTGACTGGTAAATATGAGTTTTCAGACGGGGCTTATGAAATGAATTTTAACGGAATCAAAAGAAAATTTGATATCCAGAAAGGAAGTTATATTACCTGGAATGGCGAACCGACAATGGCGAATTTAAATATTACGGCAATTTATAAAGTAAATGCTGCGCCAATTGATTTATTAGGCAACCAGCTTGGAAACGATGATCAGGCCATAAGAAATAGATACAAACAAAAGCTTCCGTTTCAGACTTTATTGAAAATGAACGGAGAATTAATGAAACCGGATATCTCTTTTGGTATCGTACTTCCTGATGGCAATTATAATGTTTCTTCCGATGTGGTGACCTTAACGCAGACTAAACTAAAACAATTAGAACAAGATCCTGCCGAATTAAATAAACAGGTTTTTGCCCTTTTATTACTAAACCGATTTGTAGGCGAGAATCCATTTGCCAGTGAAAGCGGCGGTACAAATGCAGAATCTTTGGCCAGACAAAGTGTGAGTAAGATTCTTTCGCAGCAATTAAATAATCTTGCCGGAGAACTAATTACCGGATTTGAAGTCAATTTTGATTTAGAATCTACAGAAGATTACACTTCTGGAACCATGCAAAACAGAACCGATTTGAATGTTGCGGTTTCTAAAAAACTGCTCGATGACAGATTGAAAGTAACGGTAGGAAGCAGTTTTGGTGTTGAAGGAGCGGAGCGTGCCAATGAAGAAAGCACCAATATTGCCGGAGACGTAGCCTTGGATTATCAGCTTACAAAAGATGGCCGTTATATGGTTCGTGCTTACAGAAAAAATCAATATCAGGTAGCAGTTGAAGGTCAGGTTGTAGAAACGGGTGTTGCTTTTATCATTACAATGAGTTACAATAAATTCAGAGAGCTTTTTCATCGTTCAGAAGAAGAAAAGCAAATGATAAAAGAAGAAAAAATCCGCAAAGAAAAAATAAAGCAAAAAGAGAAAGAAGAAAAAGAATTAAAAGAGAATCAAATTCAAGGTAATGAACAAAAAACATAAACATATAGAAAATTGGTATATAAATTATTTTGTACTGTTTTGCCTGTTTTTTGTTTTAGGCTGCAGTAATACTAAATACCTGCCGGAAGGCGATTTGCTTTACACAGGAGCTTCTGTAAGAGTGAAAGATTCTTTACTAAAGAAAAAAGAAAGAAAAGCACTCGAAACAGAATTAGAAGCTTTATTGCGTCCAAAACCCAACAAACAAATTTTGGGATTACGTCCCAAATTATGGATTTACAATCTGGCCGGCGAACCTAAAAAACAAAAAGGTACCAGATATTGGCTTCGTAATAAAGTAGGAGAGGCTCCGGTTCTTTTCAGCAAGGTCGATTTAGATTATAACGCTTCTGTTCTGAGAAATTTTACCGAAAACAGAGGTTATTTTAAAACCCGTGTCAGCGCTGATTCTACCGTTCGAAATAAAAGAGTTACGGCAGAATATACCGTTATACCCAAAAAACAATATATCATTAAAAGCGTAACTTTTCCTGATGATTCCCTGGCCATGTCCAGAATCATTGGAAGATCAAGCCGAAGAAGTTTATTGAAAGTAGGAAAACCGTATGATCTGGATATTATAAAAGCCGAAAGAGAACGAATCGATGCAAGGCTTAAAGAGAAAGGGTATTTTTACTTTAACCCAGATTATCTTTTGGCTCAGGTAGACAGCAGTAAAGGCGATCATGAAGTAAAAATCAGGCTGGTAATAAAACCAGATACACCACCAAAAGCACTTACGGCCTATAAGATTAATAGAATTTTTGTTTACCCTAATTATTCTCTTTCGAATGATAGTGCCGTTTACAGGAAAAAAAATATAACGCAATACAAAGATTTCACGATTATAGATACAACAGAGACTTTTAAACCAAGAGTTTACGATCGAACGATCTATTTTAAAAAAGGAGATTTGTATAACAGAAAAGACCATAATTTAACCTTAAATCGTTTTGTGAATCTGGGAACTTTTAGTTTTGTAAAAAATGAATTTAAACCCTCGGATAGTATTCCAAAGACTTTAGATTCCTATTACTATCTAACACTTTTGCCTAAAAAGTTTATTCGCGTTGAGGTTCTGGGAAAAACAAATTCAGCCAGTTATACCGGAACAGAACTTAATGTAAATTGGAATAACCGAAATTTACTTAAAGGCGCAGAACTATTTACCGTGTCTGTTTTTGGCGGTGCTGATTTCCAGCTTGGAGGTGTAAACAAAGGAAAGAACATTTATAAACTGGGAGCAGAAACAAGTTTAACCTGGCCTAGATTTGTTACGCCATTTAATATCGAAGGGAACAGCGAGTATGTACCAAGAACCAAAGTAGCTTTGCGATATGAGTATCAAAAAAGAACACAGTTGTATGCCCTTAATTCCTTTAATGCCTCTTTTGGATATTTGTGGAAAGAAAACATAAGGAAAGAACACCAGCTAAATGTAATAGATGTAACCTACGTAAGTCCCAATCATGTTACCCCGGAATATTTAGAAGATATAAAACAGGATCCTGCGCTGGGGAAAGTAATTGAAAAACAGCTTATTTTTGGACCGACTTACAATTATACTTTTACCAATACCATGCAGAAACGCCGAAAAAACACCTTCTATTTTAATGGTGAATTAGATTTAGCCGGAAATATTACAGGATTGGTTACAGGTGCCAATTATAAAAAAGACGATGTAAAGACCATATTTGACGTTCCCTTTAGCCAATATGTAAAAATCAAATCAGATTTCAGGCATTATTTAAAACTGGGGAAAGAAAGCGAATTGGCCAGCAGATTAATTGTAGGAGCAGGATTGGCTTACGGAAATTCAAGAACGCTGCCAACATCGAAACAATTTGTAGTAGGAGGAACCAATAGTATTAGAGCTTTTAGAGCCAGAACTTTAGGACCGGGAAGTTATGTGATTCCGCCAACAGTAAACAACAATTATACACCAGATCAATCAGCAGATTTAAAATTGGAATTTAATACAGAATACAGAGCAAAGCTCTTTAGTATTGTAAGAGGAGCGGTGTTTATAGACGCGGGAAATATTTGGCTTTTACACGCCGATCCTGATAAACAAGGAGCCGAAATCTCAAAAGATTTTATGAAACAAATTGCAATAGGTGCTGGTGCAGGTTTACGTTTCGACTTGTCGTTCTTGGTTTTAAGAACCGATTTGGCTTTCCCTCTTAGAAATCCAGCCCTTCCGGATGGACAGCGCTGGGTAATTGATGATATTAATTTCGGAAGCGGACCGTGGAGAAAAGACAACCTGATTTTAAATATCGCGATTGGTTATCCATTCTAAAGAAGGTTTGCCACGAATTTGTTTTGCCACTTCGCTATGGCTCGGGTCACCAATGAGCACGAATTTTAAAATTGAATTTTTAAGATTTTAATTCATGAAATTGATTATAATGCGCAAACTACTAATTAGTGCAAATTAGTGGCGAAAAAACTTCGTAACAAAAAAACTTTTCAGCTCTTAAAAAAAGAAGTAAATTGGTCTAATAAAAAAATAGAATGCAAAATTTAATAAAGAGAATAATAGTTTTAGCTGCGCTGGTACTTGTAGTGGTTCTGGCTTTCAAGTATTGTGAGTTCAAAAAAGACGACGATTCTACAATCGATTATAACACCAATCTCATTCAGCAACAAATTCTTAATGTTGGTAAACTGGTAGTGACCGAAGGACATTTCTCAGAAGTTATCACCTATAAAAACCAACAAAAGTATTTGATGGATATGGTTTCTTTTGAAAAGAAAGCCCTTGTTGTTGTAAATGCAAATGTTACCGTTGCCTACGATTTGCACAAGATGAAATATGATATCGACGAAAAAAACAAAACCATCACCATTCTCAATATCCCAAAAGAAGAAATAACCATCAATCCCGATATCCAGTTTTATGATGTCGAACAAAGTAAACTCAATCCATTTACGGGAGATGATTACAATAAGATAAACAAATCTGTAAAAGCAAATCTGGCCAAGAAAATCGAAAAATCAACTTTAAAAACCAATGCTCAAAACAGATTAATCAGTGAATTATCTAAGATTTTAATTCTAACCAATTCAATGGGCTGGAAATTACAATACGAAGGAAAGACAATAGAATCTGATAAGGATTTTAATGAGGACTTAAAGTTGTAGCGCAAGGGTTTAAGGGTTCAACGTTTTTTTGCAGTAGAAACTCCACAAAGAAACTCTTTAATCTTTTTTGATTTACCACTGTGATTTCTCCCTTCGATCGAAAGTGACAAATTTTCCGAGATTAAAATAAAATCTTTGTTCATCGGTTAAATCTCTAACCTAAACGCTAGCCAACAGGTAAGCAGATCCTCGGGTAACAAATTAAACAGCTTTCTTATCGAAAATCAAATCCAAACCACCAGCAATTAAATGTGCCACTTCAGGACGTTTCCCTTTCAATTGATCTAAATAAACCAATACTTGCTGTAACAGCTGCTCTTCATTTGAATCCTTTAAAAGCTCAGCAATTTCAACAGACAATAACCAATCATTAGAATGGTTTTTTTGAAGTTTTTCAAATACAGCTTTTAGTTCAGCTTTAGAATCTTTATTTTCTCTAATCATGCGAATCGTTTGATACAAGACTTCAAGATCATCACGTTGTTCAGAATGTTTGGCTTTTATAGTGGTGGTTTTCGGAACAGAATTAATCAAGTCAAAACTATTCACATCGGCTGGGCCAGAAAAAGCGGAAACTACTTTTTTACCAATCGCCATATCATAATTTCCCCATTCAGGCTGAAACAAAATCGTTTGGCCATGCCTTACGGTACAATTTCTAAAACTAATTAGAATAATCTCTCCGTGCAGGTTTCTGGATCCCGTAATAATTTCACCTTCCACAATGATATTACCTTCAAATTCCAGTTTTACCGTTTCATTTTCAACAATAGAATAAGCCTGTAAATCCTTCGGACTCATATCTTCAATGGCTAAATTAAAGCCTTTTAGTTTTCCAATCGGACTTCCAAATCCTTCAGGATGCGTCAAAGTTCCGTGACCAACCAATTCTTTTTCACGGTATGACAAAGCTGTTTTTCCTGTAGTCTGAATGTAAACAGGTTTTCCTTCGTCTTGCAGTACATTGGTAAAAACACCCGAAATTTGTAAACCAGTACTCAATTCAATTGTTCCTAAGGCATTGGAATGAATCAATTTCTGAATCCCCGAGAGCCCTCCTGTACGTAGAGCCATTTTATTTGCAAATTCTTCTAAAATTAAACTTAAATAAGAGAAATTAGGCGTTACATAGAGTTGAGGCTGCAACTGCGTAATATCAAAATTTTGATTTGCAGCTGATATATCATAAGGAATTTTCTTTACGTTATCTGTCATGCACCAGGCACTCTCACCAATCGAGGAAAGTAATCCGGCGCCATATATTTTTGGGTTTTCAATCGTTCCAATCAAGCCATATTCAACCGTCCACCAATGCAGATTTCGAATCTGAGCCATTTCAGATAATTCACCCATATTATTCTGTAAATCAGCAACCGCTTTTTCGGCTTGGTCTATTTTTTCTTGCGGCGTATCCTCAGCTTCTTTCAAAATCGAAAGCAACCGAATCGCTTCATACATCTGATAATCTTTGTGAGAAGAAATGGCTTTGCAGCCAATTTCGCCAAAACGTCTCAAATATTCAGCATATTCAGGATTGGCAATAATTGGAGCGTGGCCGGCACCTTCATGAATAATATCCGGCGCAGGAGTATATTCAATATGTTCTAACTGACGAATATCCGATGCAATAACCAAAACGTTATACGCCTGAAATTCCATAAATGCATTGGGCGGAATAAACCCGTCAACTGCAACTGCAGCCCATCCAATCTCAGTCAGGATTCTATTCATTCCGTACATGCTGGGGATCGAATCAATTTCGATTCCCGTTTTACGCAAACCGTCTAAATACGAACTATGCGCAACTTTCGATAAATAATCTACGTTTTTACGCATTACATAGCGCCAAACCGCTTGATTTATAGGAGTGTAATCGCTATAATCCTGAGGTTTAATAAATTGCTTTAAATGTTTAGGCAATCGCTCTAATAACGGGTTTGTTTCAATACTTGCATTCATTTCGAAAACGTTGTAGATTAAGAATGTAAAATTACGAATTAAGACCGCTATTTTTTGCTATTTGTTACAATTTTTTTGTCCGAAATGATTTTTTATTGCGTTTTTATAGATTTTGGAGCATTAATAAAAAAGTGAAAATTTTAGCAGTCGTTATTGTCAAAACTCACTCTTTCCATTGTTTTTTCATAGCTTTCGATCTCTTTTTTGGTCATCGAAGCTTCTTTTAAATCTACCTTCAATTGTTTTTTAGTATCGGGGCTAATCCATAAACCCGAGAAAGTATTTCCTGTTTTCTTTAAAATTAAAACACCACTGAAATCATGTTCGACCATTACAAATTCATTTTCAGCCTTTTTGTTCTGCGTAGGATAAATTTGAATCCATTTGCTTGATTTATTGTAGCGATACATTGAGGCAAACATTAAATCAGCAGTACACGGATTTTCTTCTGTTTTAATATAAAGAGTTATTGGTGTTTTTCCATCAATAGTTCCTTTGTATAAATTAGAAACCGGAGCTTGAGATTGTGCATTTAAATGACTTAAAAAAGAGAAACAGATTGTAAAGAAAAGGATGAGTTTTTTCATTTTAATTAAATTTTGATTTGGCTTTTATCAGTATTTTCAAATCAAATTTATTTAATTAAAAATAGTATGCAATCTAAAACTTGAATATTTTTAAGATTTACCTGATGTATTTCTCAGCTCGTTTTCGGCATTTCTAAAATATTCAATTTTGTGGCTGAACATATAGGCCATATTGGCGGCACGCATTTTAGCTTCTTGGGTTATTGGGCCGGCAAACTGTGCATCGATTGTGGTATTAAAAATTGCAATCCAGCGGTCAAAATGCGTTTTATCTACGGGTAATTGTTTGTGTGGGGGAAAAGGAGTTCCCGAATAAGCTCTCACATCAAATAAAATAGTCTGCCAGAATCCGTACATTTTTTGCAGATGAGGTTCCCACCGATCTTGCAGTTTATTATTAAAGATAGGGCCAATCAGCTCGTCTTTTCTAACATTTGCATAAAAGCTGTTCACCATTTGTTTAATGTCTTCTAAGGTTGAAATATCTTTAAGTGCCTCCATATTTTAAGTAATTATATTAACGGCAAAAATACGCTATAACTCCAGGTTTGTTCTATGAGATTTGTCATTTGTGAAAATTTTATAATACAATAGAATATTTAAAAGATGATCTAAAAGCTTGATTTTGAAAAATTTATTTATTTAATGAAAAGTAAAATTAGAATTTTATGATTTTTTAGGGTTTAAGTATTTGGTTTTTAGGTTTTTGTAAAAATAAAAGATCAGTTTTTGTTAAGGTAATTTTTACAAATGATGTGTATTTGTAAAGTTTGAATTATATCGATTTCGTAAAAGATTGATGTAATTTAGATGCGTTTTAATAAAAATAATCATAATAAAATGAAAGAAATTTAACTATCTAAAACCGCAAAAAAATGCACAAAACTACTCACAAACCTACAAATCGAGTAAAAGCAATTTTGACCCAGGTCATCATTATAATGCTTTTGGTTATGATCAAAGCCAATGCTCAAACAGTCACACCTTTTATCACATCGGGTGATCAGACCAGATTATTACAGCAGCAATCTGCAGTAAGTTTCGGGACAAACTCAGGGACTAATCCTTCTACAATTACCATTAATGTAGCAACAACCTACCAAACCATGGATGGTTTTGGTTATACTCTTACCGAAGGAAGCGCCGAGGTAATCAGTGCAATGGCAGCCACTCAGCAAAATCAATTATTAAATGATTTGTACAATCCTGTTACAGGTTTAAACGCCAGCGTAGTTCGTATTAGTATAGCGGCTTCTGATTTAAGCAGTTCTTCTTATAGTTATAACGAAACTTCAGGAGACGTTAATATGAACAATTTCAGTATTAACGGACCGGATTTGACCTATTTGATTCCCATTATAAAAAAGATACAGCTTATCAATCCAAACATAAAAATATTAGCCACTCCCTGGTCAGCGCCACGCTGGATGAAAACTAATAATTCCTGGATTGGCGGAAGTTTGCAAACACAATATTACGCTGCCTACGCGAGATATTTTGTAAAGTATTTTGCCGCAATGCAAGCGCAGGGAATTTCAATTTGGGCAGTCACACCTCAAAACGAACCAGAGAATCCGCATAATGAGCCAAGTATGTTAATGAATTCGACAGAACAAAAAAACTTTATCAATCAGCAACTGGGACCACAAATGGCAGCAGCAGGTTATGGAAATATAAAAATCATCGCTTTTGATCACAATTGCGACAATACAGCTTACCCTATTGATGTTTTAAACAACAGCAGTTATGTTGATGGTGCAGCGTTTCATTTGTATTTAGGAAATATTTCGGCCATGTCAACTGTGCGAAATGCCACCAATAAAAACGTTTATTTTACAGAACAATATACAGGATCAGGCGGAAACTTTGGTGGAGATTTTGGCTGGCACATGCAAAACGTAGTGATTGGAAGTACCAATAACTGGTCAAAAACAGTTTTAGAATGGAATGCAGCCAATAATCCGAGTTTAGGGCCGCGTACTCCGGGTGGATGCAATACTTGTCTGGGAGCCATTACGGTAAATAACAGTACAAGTTATACTAAAAATGTGGCCTATTATATTATTGGTCAAATCTCAAAATTTGTAAAACCGGGTGCTGTAAGAATTTCATCTTCAAGTACAAGTGGTACAATTCAAACGGTTGGATTTAGAAATCCTGACGGATCCATTGCACTTGTGGTTTACAATTCAGGATCAGCCAATACCATAAAAGTGGTTTCAGGATCATCAGCTTTTAATTATACAGTTCCCGCTTCATCGGCAGTTACTTTTAATTGGTCAGCAGGATCCCCTCCGTCATCTTCATTTCCGGGATATTACAATGTCATTTCAAGAAACAGCAGCAAAGGATTAGATGTTGCAGATAATTCCGCTATAAGCGGAGGACGCATTCAGCAATATGACATTACCGGTGGAGGAGGAAGTAATCAACGCTGGAAGTTTGTTGCTGAGGCAAGCGGCAATTACTACATCATTGTAAAATCGACAGGATTATACCTGGCACCTGAGAGTAATAGTACTGCTGATGGAATAAAAGTACAACAAAGAGCATTCTCGTCTTCAAACGAATTTAAATGGACAGTGAACAGTCTTGGCGGAGGTTACTATAGTATTATCAATGTAAATAGCGGAAAATCATTGGATGTCGAAAGTGTTTCTACTGCAAATGGTGCCAATATTCAGGTATGGGCTTATACAGGAGGATTAAATCAGCAATGGCAATTGGTACAGGTGGAGGCTTCTGCAGCCAGGAAAGCTGCCATAGAAGAACAAGCCAATACCGTATCTGATTTTTCTCTTTATATCAATGTAACAAACAACTATTTAAAAATTAACACCCCTAATTCAGGCTCCGGACAAGTCGAAGTTTACAATGCTTCTGGGCAAAATGTTTTAAAAAGAAGCGTTGATTTTACAACTGGTAATGAAGCCGAAATAGAAATTTCGCAATTACCAAAAGGGATTTATGTAGTAAAAGTAAATGATGGCCAAAGCTCGTATTCTAAAAAAGTGATAAAGAAATAATTACCAATTTTTAATTTTAATTAGTTATTTTATTTTGGTTTGAAAAAGGCTGTCTGATTTTAAATTCAGACAGCCTTTTGTTTATCCAATGAGTTGTGTAAACAAATCCTGATTGTCATTCAGGTATTGAAATTCAAAACCATTTTTGGTCATATTCATTTTAATTGCCTTGATATCTTTTTTATTTTTTAATTCTAAACCAACCACTACAGAACCAACTTCACGACTGTTTTTCTTGGCAAACTGAAAATAAGTGATATCGTCATCGGGACCTAAAATATTATTGACAAATTCTTTTAAAGCTCCGGGACGCTGCGGAAACTGAATCATAAAGTAATGCATCAAACCTTCATACAATAAAGAGCGCTCTTTTATTTCGGCAGTTCTCTCGATATCATTATTACTTCCGCTTACAACGCAAACCACTGTTTTACCTTTTATTTTATCTTTATAAAAATCTAAAGCGGCAATGGTCAATGCGCCGGCAGGTTCTACCACCATAGCTTCTTCGTTATACAAACGCAAGATTGTCGTACACACTTTTCCTTCGGGAACCAGAATAATATCGTCCAGATTTTCACGACAAATTTCGAAAGTTTTATCTCCAACTTGTTTTACAGCCGCGCCGTCTACAAACTTATCAATTGTTTTTAAGGCTGTGTTTTTATTCTCTTCAATAGAGGTTTTCATCGATGGAGCACCTTGTGGTTCAACGCCAATAATTTTAGTATTCGGGCTTAAATGTTTAAAAACTTCAGAAAGACCAGAAGCCAGTCCTCCCCCGCCAATCGGGACAAAAACATAATCGATGGGTTCTTTATAAGTTTCCAGAATCTCTAAACCTACAGTTCCCTGACCGGCAATTACTTTTTCATCGTCAAAAGGATGAATAAATATTTTATGATTTTTAATCGCATCTGCCGTGGCCGAAGCATAAGCATCATCAAAAGTATCTCCGGTTAAGACAATCTCTACAAACGATTTTCCAAACAACTGAACTTGTTTTACCTTTTGTTTTGGAGTTGTTTTGGGCATATAAATTTTGCCCTGTATTTGCAAAAGATGACACGAATAGGCGACACCTTGTGCATGATTTCCGGCACTTGCACAAACAATTCCGGTTGCTTTTTCTTTTTCATTCAACGAAGAAATCTTGTTGTATGCGCCTCTGATTTTGTACGACCGTACAATTTGTAAATCTTCCCGTTTCAGTAAAATAGTCGATTTAAACTCGTCTGAAAGATTTAAATTTTGAGTGAGTGGGGTAGCGGCAACTACATTTTCGAGTTGCTTTTTTGCAGAGAGTACTTCGTTAAATAAGTTCATTTTTGTTTTATTTTTTTGCCACGAATTGACACTAATTTTTATTGTTTAATATGGAAAAAAGGATTCGCGTTAATTCCTAGCGACTTTAATCTTCGTTAAATAAAAAAACCTCCCGATTTGGGAGGTTTTATAAATTGTATTTTGTTTACTTATTTATATAATACCTCACCATTATTGCTGAATAGCAATAATTTTAATAGAGATAATAATGATATTTAAGTTTTTCATTTCAGATATTTGAAACGCAAATGTATTAATTATTTTTTAACGGGAGGATATTGCGCTAAAACTTTTGTTACAATTTCTTTTACTCTGGCATCTTTTTTATCGACGTTTTTAGTTAAAGTTGCAACTCCTTCACCTTGCCATATCATTTCTTTCTTTTTAGCATCGATTAAATCAATGAATAAAGTTCCTTCGGTAGAAGTTGATACAGTAGTCTGGTTTCCTCCGTACATCATGTAAGGATTCCATCCCCAACCCCAACCGTAGCCCCATCCGGCGCTAAATTGGTTTACGTTAACCTGCTCTCTTGATTTTGTAAAAATATTTACTAATAAATCAGGGTTTTCGCTTTTTGTAAAACCTTTTGCCTGCATTTGTTCGTCTATGGCATGTAAGATACGTCTTTTATCCAAATCAGAGATTTCGACCTTATCAATTCCGGGCTTAAAAAAAGCGTACGTCTTATATGGTGCGAAATCTACGTTTTTATCGTAATCAGAATATACACTTACCGTGCTGCATGAAGCTAGTATCAAAAGCAAAAAAACGGGTACTAATTTGAATGTTTTCATATGTTTAAAATTTTTAATGTTCTTTGTTTTTAATTAAATACGAAACTTTGTCTAAAATAGATTTTCATCTACAATATTGGGTAAAGTTACCTTTAATAGTGGCTGGACTTCCATTGCTCTTTTTATAGCAAAAATAGCTTCGTCATTTCGGGCCCAGCTTCGTCTTGAAATTCCGTTGTTAACATCCCAAAAAAGCATTGATGCTAAACGTTTTGACGCCTCTTTAGAGCCATCAAGAACCATACCAAAACCACCGTTTATAACCTCTCCCCAGCCAACACCTCCGCCATTATGAATCGAAACCCAGGTTGCTCCTCTAAAACTGTCTCCAATCACGTTTTGAATGGCCATATCAGCCGTAAAACGAGATCCGTCATAGATGTTAGATGTCTCTCTGTAAGGAGAATCAGTTCCCGAAACATCATGATGATCGCGGCCTAAAACAACCGTTCCTATTTCGCCTTTGGCAATCGCCTGATTAAACGCTTCAGCAATTTTAATTCTACCTTCAGCATCAGCATATAAAATACGGGCCTGAGAACCTACAACGAGTTTGTTTTCCTGCGCGCCTTTGATCCATTTGATGTTATCCTGCATTTGCTGCTGAATTTCATTAGGAGCAGTTTTAGCCAGTTCTTCTAAAATCTGGCTTGCGATGTTGTCTGTTTTTTGTAAATCTTCTGGTTTTCCGGAAGTACAAACCCATCTAAATGGCCCAAATCCGTAATCAAAACACATTGGTCCCATTATATCCTGAACATAACTCGGATATTTAAAATCGATATTATTCTCTGCCATTACATCAGCTCCGGCGCGGGAAGCTTCTAATAAAAAGGCATTTCCGTAATCAAAAAAGTAAGTTCCTTTTGCGGTATGTTTGTTAATCGCTTTGGCTTGCCTGCGTAATGATTCCTGAACTTTTTCTTTGAATAAGGCAGGATTATTGGCCATCATTTCGTTGGCTTCTTCAAAAGAAATTCCAACAGGATAATAACCACCAGCCCATGGATTATGGAGTGAAGTCTGGTCAGAACCCAAATCAATTTTGATGTTTTCTTTGTCGAAACATTCCCAAACATCCACCACGTTTCCTAAATAAGCAATTGAAACCACTTCTTTATTGGTTTTGGCCAAAGTGACTCTTTTTACCAATTCTTCAGTAGAAGTTACGATCTCGTTAATCCAGCCCTGTTCGTGACGGATTTTAGTGATTTTAGGGTTTACTTCGGCGCAGACCGTAATACAACCGGCAATGTTTCCGGCTTTTGGTTGTGCTCCGGACATACCGCCAAGACCCGAGGTTACAAAAAGATTACCTTCAGGATTGAGTTTTATTTTTCTGAAACCATTTAAAACTGTAATGGTAGTTCCGTGTACAATTCCTTGTGGGCCAATGTACATATAACTTCCAGCTGTCATTTGTCCGTATTGGGAAACACCCAAAGCATTCATTTTTTCCCAATCGTCGGGTTTAGAATAATTCGGGATAACCATTCCGTTGGTAACCACAACTCTTGGCGCTTCTGCATGTGAGGGGAATAATCCCATAGGATGTCCTGAATACATCGTTAAGGTTTGCTCATCTGTCATTTCAGACAAATATTGCATGGTCAATAAATATTGCGCCCAGTTCTGAAAAACAGCGCCGTTTCCACCATAAGTAATTAGTTCATGCGGATGTTGCGCCACAGCATAATCCAGATTGTTCTGAATCATGTGCATAATGGCTTTTGCCTGCAATGATTTTCCTGGATACTGGTCAATCGGTCGTGCGTACATTCTGTAATCAGGACGTAGGCGATACATATATATACGACCGTAAGTTTCTAATTCTTCTGAGAATTCTTTAATTAATTCAGCGTGATGTTTGGCTTCGAAATAGCGTAAGGCATTTTTTAAGGCCAGTTTTTTTTCTTCTGCCGAAAGAATTTCTTTTCGTTTTGGCGCGTGGTTAATGGCCAAATCGTAAGTTTTTTTTGGAGGTAATATAGAGGGGATTCCCTGTTTTATTTGTTCTTGAAAAGTCATTTTTTTTTAAGGTACTTAGTTGCTAAGATAATCTAGCAAGATTAACAACAGATTAATTTTTTTGTTCTTTACAAATTCAGTATCAAAAGAATTATCTAATTATCAAATTGGCACATTTTCTAATTTAGATAATTTTCTAATTAAAAAACTAGGGATAACGAATATCCGACCTGTGATAGGATTTGTGGATCCTAATCCTAAATTTTCGCAAGAGAATATCCATTTATAATTTTAGAGTTTAGATTATTGATTTTAGATTTTTCCTTCGACTTTGCTCAGGATGACAAAACTATCAAATTAAGAAATTTTCTAATTATCAAATTGGCACATTATCTAATTTGCTTTTTTTCTTATTTCGCCAGTTCGTTTATCAAACCCATATGGACAATGACGACAGCCACTTTTGCAGCAATAACCACGTTTTAAGTGGTGTTTTTCGGTAAAGCATTTATAACCTTCGGGCGTATAGTAAAAATCTTCGCCTTCAATTAGTTTATTTTCATTACTTTGCTCTTTCATAAATCTGCATAGGGTTGATGTTTCTTTTCTTTTAAAATCAAATACACGAATTTGATTGTGATTTTAATGAAATCGAACATTTTTTATCTACAAATTTATAAATTTTACAGCGAATGTTTCTAATTGTTGCTAAATATTTAATTCCGAAAGGATATAGGGGAATGGCTGTGTTTCCCTTTGTAATTTTAAAATATGATTTGGATAAAAATAATCCTGTTTTTGTCAATCATGAAAAAATTCATTTGCGACAACAATTAGAATTTCTGATTTTACCTTTTTATATCTTTTATGTTTTAGAATATATTATCAGACTCATACAATACAAAAACAAAGATCTGGCTTATAGAAGTATAAGTTTTGAAAGAGAAGCTTATGCAAATGAAACGGATTTGGATTATTTGAAAAACAGATCTTTTTTTGGTTTTTTGAATTACATAACTTTAAAATAAAATAGATTTTGAATCAGGAAATTCATATCAGTTTTCCTAATCATATTTCGCTGACAATAAAACGTGATGACTTAAATCATCCCTTTATCTCGGGAAATAAATTAAGAAAATTAAAATACAATTTACTTCAGGCAAAAGCCGAAAACAAAGGAACACTGGTAACTTTTGGCGGAGCATTCTCCAACCACATTGCAGCGGTGGCGTATGCAGGAAAAAAACAGGGTTTTAAAACAATTGGTGTTATTCGCGGCGATGAGCTTTTTGATAAAATTCAAGAAAATCCAACGCTGAGATTTGCGCAGGAAAACGGAATGCAATTTGAGTTTGTAACCCGGGAAGAGTACCGACATAAAAGTGAAATTTTCTTTATCGAAAAATTAAAAGAGAAGTTTGGCGATTTTTATTTAGTGCCCGAAGGTGGTACAAATGAATTAGCCGTAAAAGGCTGCGAAGAGATTTTGACAAAGGAAGATGCTGTTTTTAATTACGTTTGCTGCGCGGTGGGAACCGGCGGAACAATTTCCGGTTTGATCAATAGTGCCTTGCCAAATCAGAAAATTTTAGGGTTTCCGGCGTTAAAAGGTGACTTTTTAACCAATGAAATTCGTATTTTTGCAAAACAAGATAACTGGAATTTGATTTGTGACTATCATTTTGGAGGTTACGGGAAGATAAATTTAGAATTAATTGAATTTATCAACACTTTTTTTGAAGAAACAAAAGTGCCTTTAGATCCAATTTATACAGGAAAGATGGTTTTTGGCGTTATAGATTTAATCCATAAAAACTATTTTGCTGAAGATTCAAAAATATTACTCCTTCATACCGGCGGATTGCAAGGAATAGAGGGGATGAATATAAAATTGAAACAGAAAAAATTACCAATACTTAAAAGCAATGGTTAAAAAAATAATAACATTCTTGATTCTTGCTACTTTAGTGAGTTGTTCGTCTAGTAAACCTACTGTTGCAACGACCAAAAAAGCAGCAGCAATACAGAGGCCAAGAGTGGCAGCGACCAAAAAGCAAACTCCTGTTAAGCCAATTGGTAAAAATTATCCTTCTACAAATAATACAACTGAGGTTATTCAATCTACTTCGAAAACAGTTGTAACAGGCGATTTAATCAATAATTATATTTTGCAATTTAAAGATATTGCAATGGGCAATATGCAGAAATACGGTATTCCTGCCAGTATTATTCTGGCTCAGGGAATCTTAGAATCCGGTGCCGGAAGAGGTGATTTAGCCTTGGAAGCAAACAATCATTTTGGGATTAAATGCCATAAAGACTGGTTGGGAGAAAGTGTTCGCCATGATGACGATTCAGCTCAGGAATGTTTCAGGAAATATCCAGAAGCTGCAGAATCTTACAGAGATCACGCTTTGTTTCTGGTGGGTAAAAAAAGATATGAAACCTTATTTACTTACGAAAAAGACGATTATAAAGCCTGGGCAAAAGGTTTAAGAGCAGCAGGTTATGCTACAGATCCTAATTATCCCGATAAATTAATAAGTTATATCGAAAGATACAATCTGCATCAATATGACTGTCAGGTTACCGGAAGAAATTACAAACCTTTTGAGAAATCAACCACGGTTAAAAATTCTTCAACACCTTCTAAGAGTTCATCAAACCCGAATTCGAATGATCCTAATTTATACGAAGTTCAAAAGGGAGATACCTTATATTCGATTTCAAAAAAATTCAACGTATTGGTTGATGATTTAAAACAAAAAAACAATCTTTCAGACAACGCCATTTCTATTGGGCAGCGATTGAAAGTGAAGTAAGTTTTCAGTCTGAGTCTCAGTTTTCAGTGATGGGTAATTATGAAAAAGAAAGTTATGATATTAATTTCTGCTTTTGCAGCAGTTTTAATTGTAAGACTCTTTTTAGGAGTTTATGAGCATGATGAGTTTGCAGAAAGTCATCTTTTTGTAAAACATCGTCCAACCTGGAAATGGAAATTTTATTCTCCTCAGGGAATGTCAGATACAAAATTGGAAGAACTTACCGAAGAAAAACAAATAGAACAAAAATATTTTAATGAGTTTATAACAGATCAGGGCTTAAGTAGGTAAATCTAAAATCTGAACTCAAAAATCAAAAATCAAAAATGATATATAAAAGAAGTAGTCAGCTTTTTGCTGAAGCAGAAAAAGTAATTCCAGGAGGAGTAAATTCACCAGTTAGAGCCTTTAAAGCGGTTGGGGGAACTCCTATTTTTGTAAAAAGTGCCAAAGGTGCATATTTATATGATGAGGACGGAAATAAATTAATAGATTATATCAACTCATGGGGACCAATGGTTTTGGGGCATGCCTATCAACCCGTTGTAGATGCTGTGATTGAAAAAGCAAAGTTGGGAACTTCATTTGGAATGCCAACTGAATTGGAAACTCAAATCGCTGCTTTGGCGGTTTCTATGGTTCCGAATATTGATAAAATAAGATTTGTAAATTCGGGTACAGAAGCTTGTATGAGTGCGATTCGTCTGGCTCGCGGATTTACAAAAAGAGATAAAATCATCAAATTTGCAGGTTGTTACCACGGACATTCTGATTCATTTTTGATTCAGGCAGGAAGTGGAGCCGTAACTTTTGGTTCGCCAAATAGCCCGGGAGTTACAGAAGGAACTGCAAAAGATACTTTACTGGCAAAATACAATGATTTAGAGAATGTAAAAACTTTAATCCAAGCAAATAAAGGGGAGATTGCAGCGATTATTATCGAGGCAGTTGCCGGAAATATGGGCTGTATTCCGCCTCAAAAAGGTTTCTTGGAAGGTTTAAGAGAATTGTGTACAGCAAACGGAATCTTATTAATTTTTGATGAGGTAATGACTGGTTTCCGTCTGGCTCGTGGTGGGGTTCAGGAATTGTATAATATCAATGCTGATATTGTAACTTTCGGAAAAGTAATTGGTGGAGGTTTACCGGTTGGTGCCTTTGCTGCGCGCGAAGAGATCATGAATTATTTAGCGCCTCTTGGTCCGGTTTATCAGGCAGGAACATTATCAGGGAATCCCTTAGCAATGGCTGCGGGATTGGCAATGTTGCAGGCACTTGATAATGATCGTGAAATTTTTACCCGTTTAGAAGAAAAAACAGCTTATTTAGAAGTAGGAATCGATAGAGTTTTAAAAGCGAATAATGTTACTTTTACCATCAATAGAGTAGGTTCTATGATCTCTGTTCATTTTGATGCTAATCCTGTGGTTGATTTTCAAACGGCTGCAAAAGGAGATAACCAAACGTTTAAGAAATTCTTTCACGGTTTATTAAACGAAGGTGTTTACATTGCACCATCTGCTTATGAAACCTGGTTTATTACAGATGCATTAACGTATGAAGATCTAGATTTTACCATTAATGCGATTGATAAGGTTTCAAAGACATTTTAAAACGTAAAGAATTATATATTTTCAATTTCAGGCCCAGCTTTTTAATAAAGTTGGGCTTTTTTTTGGCCTTTAAAATTTTAATTTGAAGTAGTTAATAAAAAGTTAATGAGAATGTTTGTTCTTATATATTTAGAATAAAAATTATTTTTGTTTAACAAATAATCATTAAACTTACCATAAATGAAGAAATTTTTCATTTTTATTACACTGACAGTTTTTATGCTGTTTTCTACTAAACCATTTGCACAATCTAAAAAGAAAGACACCAAAAAAGGAGAACCAGCAGTTGCTTCGCCAGAGAAAAAATCAGAATCTACAATAAAAGAATATAGTAAAGTAATTACCAAAGACGCTGTTTCTGATCCGGGACTTTTTACTGTTCATAAAGTGGATAAAAAATACTACTTCGAGATTCCAAATAAATATTTAGATAAAGACATGCTTTTAGTAAGCAGACTCTCAAAATTACCTTCAAATTTAGGAGGAGGATATGTAAACGCTGGTTCTGAAACCAATGAACAATTAATAGTCTGGCAGCGTTTTCAGGATAAAATTCTCATCAAATCAAAATCATACAGTGCTGTTGCCAATGATACTTTGCCTATTAGTATTTCGGTAAAATCCAATAATTATGAGCCAACATTGTTTGCTTTTGATATTGTAGCTTTTAGCAAAGATTCAGCCAATAGCGTTATTGATGTTACTAAATTTTACAGTACAGATGTTAAAGCCATCAGCGGAATATCGGCAGAAATGCGCGAAATGTATAAAGTAAAAGGACTTGATGATTCGAGAAGTTTTATCAATACAATTAAAAGTTTTCCTATGAATATCGAAGTAATTCAGGATATGACTTATAATGCTTCGAAGCCATCAATGCTGGAAGATACAGAGTCGATAAGCATACAAATGAATCAATCGATGGTTTTATTGCCAGAAGTGCCAATGAAACCAAGATTAGCAGATCCAAGAGTAGGATGGTTTACTGTAAGTCAATACGATTACGGAAGTAATGAGTTAAAATCTGACCTTAAAATCTACATTCGCCGATGGAGATTAGAACCTAGTGATCCAGAAGCTTATAACAGGGGAGAGCTGGTCGAACCTGTAAAACCAATTGTGTATTATTTAGATCCTGCAACGCCTGAAAAATTAAGAAAATATATTAAGCAAGGAATCCAAGAATGGCAAAAACCTTTTGAAGCTGCGGGTTTCAAAAATGCTATTATTGCCAAAGATGCTCCAACAAAAGAGGAAGATCCTGATTTTAGTGCTGAAGATATTCGTTATTCGGTTATTCGATATGTGGCAAGTACAACCCGAAATGCCGTTGGGCCAAGTGTGTCGGATCCCAGAACCGGAGAAATAATCGAAAGTGATGTTATCTGGTATCACAATCATTTGCGTTCCTACAGGAACCGCTATTTGCTCGAGACAGGAGCAGCAAATCCCTCGGCAAGAACTTTGCAAACCAGCGATGAAGAAATGGGAGAGATGATGCGAATGGTAATTGCTCACGAAGTAGGCCACGCTTTAGGGTTTCCTCATAATATGGGAGCAAGTTGTGCTTATGATGTAGAGAGTTACAGAAACGGTGATTTTACACAACAAAACGGAATCTCGGCAAGTATTATGGATTATGCCCGTTTTAATTATATCGCACAGCCTGGGGATAAAAATATTCGTTTTATTCGTAAAATGGGAGCATATGATCATTATGCCCTGAATTGGGGATATAGAGTAATTCCAAATGCCAAATCACCTGAAGACGAAGTTTCTGTTTTAGACAAATGGATTTTAGAGAAAGCCGGAAATCCTGTTTATAAGTTTGGCAAACAAAGCAGTGCTTTTGATCCTACAACTCAAACCGAAGACATTGGAAATAATGCGATCAAAGCAAGTTCATACGGGCTGAAAAATTTACAATATGTAGCGTCTCATTTAAATGAATGGACAAGTACTGTGACCAATAATTATGCGGATTTGGATGAATTGTATAAAGAAATGTTAGAAGCCTGGAGCAGATATGTTGGGCATGTGGTAACCAATGTGGGTGGGGTTTATGAAAATACTAAAAAGCCAAATCAAGCCGGAAATATTTATGAAGTGGTTTCAAAAGCAAAACAAATTGAGGCAATGAACTGGCTTCAGGCAAATGCTTTTGCTTCGCCAACCTGGATTGTAAACGTAAATACTTTAAAAAATACAGATGTTGCAGGGTATAGCGAGAGATTTAGAGCTTTGCAGGTTCGACATTTAAATAATTTATTGAGTATTGGCCGTATTGGCCGCCTGATGGATAATGAAATACTTGGCGCAGATACTTATAAAGCTTTGGATTTATTAAGAGATACGCGAAAAGGAATCTGGAAAGAAGCCGCTACACCGGGCAATGTAACAATATACAGAAGAAATTTGCAGCGCGGTTATATCGAGAGAATGGGCGCTTTAATGAGCGAAGAAATTAAACCAGCAGACAGATCTGTAATTTATTATAATGTAGCACAATCTGATGTAAGGGCTTTGGTTCGCGGCGAATTAACTGCACTAAAAACAACACTTTTGGCAGCAAAAGCAAAACCGGTAAACACAGAAACAAAATACCATTATGAAGATTGTATCAAACGAATCGATTTGATTTTAAATCCGAAATAAGAAATGTATAAACAAAAAAAGAGGCTCACGAGCCTCTTTTTTTGATCAGGATTATTTTTTACCTTTTCTGTGTTCTTTCATTTTGTCTTTACGCTCTTTTTGAATCGCTGTCCATTTTGTATATTGATCTGCATTCAAAATAGATTTCATTTTAGTGTCAAAAGCTTTATGATCTACTTCCATTTGTTTTCTCATGGCTTTTTTCTCCGCATCACTTGGAGCTACACCAGTATCTTTGCGGCTTTTTTCAAGCATAGAGATTTTGGTAGTTCTCTCAGATAAAAGTTCAGTAACTTGTTTTTGCTGATCAGCATTTAAGTTTAGATCTGTAGTTAGTTTTTGCAAGTGTGCCTGATCGCGTTCTTGTGGAGATTTCAAATCTCTTTTTCCTCTGTGATCGCCTTTTCTGTTATGATCTTTATGCTCTTTTTTAAGAGCGGTCCATTTAGTATACTGATCGGCGTTTAGAATAGCTTTCATTTTGGCATCATTTGCTGCTCTTTCAGTTTCCATTTGTTTTTTAAAAGCGTCTTTTTCTGCAGCAGTTGGTTTTGTTTTGCGATCTTTATTAGCATCTTTAAACTTTTCTGCTTTAGCATTTCTTTCGGCTAATAATTGTTTTACTTTTTCCTGTTGGTTTTTATCCAAACTCAATTCAGAAGTTAATTTTTGTAAATGTTTCTCACTACGCTGCTCAGGAGTTAATTTTTCTCTTTGATCACCTGTAGCTTTCTGATTGATGTCTTGCGCAAAACTTACCATTCCAACGAATAATAAAGCTGCGATAAATAATTTTTTCATAATTCGTTTTTTTTTAAAGGTTTATATCCATTAGACTTCAAGAAGTTGGCTAGGTTTAATCTTGTTGTAAGATTTATCTTTTAATTAACACAAACTATTAAGGAAAGCATAAAAAGTATTCTCAATAAAAAAGAGGCTATTTAAGCCTCTTTGTAAACTATAATTAGTTGTTTTCTTTTTTGTATTCTCTCATTTTCTCTTTTGCCTGCTCTCTTTTTTCGTCCTGAATAGAGGTCCATTTTTTGTATTGATCCGCATTGAGTATCGCTTTCATTTTAGCATCATTGGCGTCTTTTTCAGCTTTTAATTCATTTTTAAAAGCTTCTCTTTCCGCTGCAGTAGGTTTCTCTTTTCGGTCTTTTCGTTCTGCTCTTAATTTTTCTGCTTTAGCACTTCTGTCGGCTAATAGTTGTTTTACCTGAGCTTGCTGATTGGCATCTAAATTTAACTCTGTAGTTATTTTTTTTAACTGTTTCTCATTACGTTGTTCCGGAGTTAGTCTTTCTCTTGGTTCGCGTGTAGGTGTTTGATCTGCTTCTTGTGCAAAACTTGCTACTCCAATAAATAACAAAGCTGCGATAAATAGTTTTTTCATGATGTTGAGTTTTTTAATTGTTATAGTTGTTAGACTTTATTAAATTCAATAGGTTTAATCTGATAATCAGAATTGTAGTTTATTTAACAAGACGAAAAATCGCTTTGCGATATTGTCTCCTGATTTACAAGGGCTTTTTTATTGTTTTAATTATGCTCGATGATGATGTTTTACAACAATAGGTTTTTAAATTTGTTAGTGCATTGACAATTTCAAAATAGAATTACCAGGATAAAATATGGAAGAATTATTTAATAAGAAAAATAAAAACCGTGTTCTTAAAGCCGTAAGCGGAGAGATGTCGTATCAAAAATTAACCACTGCCGAATTGCATCAATTTGTGCAGCACTGGAATTATGATGACGGACTTGAACCCTTTAACTGGATCATCAAACAAAAGCACCTGGACAAAGGAACAGCGCTTTGTTTGTATTGGATCTTGCAGCCGGATTATTTCTGTAAATTCAAAAACCAGGAGGCAATAAAACAGGATATTAATTATCAGACTTATCTTGTAATAAAAGAAATTGAAGAAAAATATACTTCCGGGTTTTATAAAGAGGAGCATTTTTCTTTTGATCCAAAGCAAGAGTTTCTCGATGAAAATTCTAATACTAAATGTATTCCTGCTCAAATGCTGGAAAAATCGCCGGGAATTATTTTTGAACGAGAGGATATTGAGTTTGCTTTTTTAAGAACCCCCAACGAAAAAGAGTTAAAAAACATCAATGCCAAAATTGCAGCTGCTGTAAAGATTATTCAGATTTCGAATCCTGATTTTGTTTACAATCAAACAGATGAAGCGATTCAAGCTATAATAGAAAGTATAGAGTATTGGAAAGAAAAAGAATTAGGAAAGATAAAAATTAAGAATCTCTCTTATTTATGGATGGATTGCGTGCATAAAAAACACCAATGGAATTGGATTATTTGGGATTGGGAAACGGGAAATAATGTTGGAGTTACCAACGCTACAAAAGAATTAACATGTTTGGCAGATACTATTATAAATCATACCATAGACGGATTTCAGCAATCTTCGATAATTTCAGATTTGTATCAGGATCTGGCAGGAGTAAATAATTTTTATGACTTAAAAAAAGATCCGTACAGTGGCATTGGTTTGCTTTTTAGTACAGATCATTTAAAATTTAGGTCATAATTTCATGGCATTAAGAAAAATTACAGTCGAAGAGCACTTTTATCTTTATAAAACAACTTGTGGATTTGGACTTAATACAGATATAGCAACGTTTGAAATAACTATATTCTTAAAGGATTTTAAACAAACCCCATTGAAAATTAGTTTCACTACATGGGAAGATTTGTGTGACGGAAATCCATTGAATACTGGTATAAAGCTAACCAGATTATCTAATCAGCAAACAGAAGTTATAAACCTGAACAGGCCCAAATATATTAGAGAATGTATTTTGTATGGTTTGAATAACGGCTGGAACGGGAAAAACAAATTAGAATCTGTTGATGGTTTAGAAATACTTGAAAGTTTAGGTTATGATGTTTCTGGTTTGCATCCAAAAGAGGGATTTACTATAGCACATGGCAAAGAATACCCAAAATAAGTTGATTTTTTAATATCAGAAATTTACTTCAGAATTAATTGCGTAATTTAGTACAACCACAAGTTAAAACCCAAAAGAAACAATCATGAGTTTAAATGCCACATCAAACAATAATAAAATTGCCTTTTTTTCGACACAGCCTTACGATAAGACTTTCTTTAATAAGTACAATGAAGAATTTGGTTTTGAATTGGATTTTTTTGAAACCCAACTGAATCCTCAAACGGTAATCCTTATCGAAAATGCTGCTATAGTTTGTGTTTTTGTAAACGATATTGTAAATGAGGCGGTAATCAAACAATTGGCAGAAAAGAATGTGAAAATTATTGCTTTGCGTTGTGCTGGTTTTAATAACGTTGATCTGCAAGCCGCAAAAAAGTATAATATAAAAGTATGTCGTGTTCCGGCTTATTCTCCTCAGGCAGTTGCAGAACATGCTATCGCGATGATTTTAACTTTAAATAGAAAAACGCATAAAGCCTATAACAGAGTTCGTGAACAAAACTTTTCTCTAAATGGATTACTGGGTTTTGATTTGTTTGGAAAAACAATCGGAATTATCGGAACGGGAAATATAGGGAAAGCTTTTGCAAAAATTGCTTTAGGTTTTGGATGCAAAGTGCTCGCCTATGATATTGTTACAAATGATGAAATGATAAAAGACGGAGTAAAATTCGTGTCTCTTGAAGAAGTTTTTAAACAGAGTGATATTATTTCGCTGCATTGCCCATTAAACGAGCAAACCAAACATATCATAAACAAGAAGTCTATCGATGAAATGAAAGACAACGTGATGATCATCAACACAAGCCGAGGCGGATTAATAGAAACAGCTTCGGTAATTGAAGGTTTAAAAGAAGGTAAAATTGGATATTTGGGAATAGATGTGTACGAGCAGGAAGAAAAACTATTCTTCAGAGATCTTTCTGCTGATATTATTCAGGATGATGCCATTCAGCGTTTAATGAGTTTTCCCAATGTTTTGGTTACAGCGCATCAGGCCTTTTTTACCAATGAAGCCCTAACGCAGATTGCTGTGATAACTTTTAATAATATAAAAGATTTATTGACTAAAAATGATATTGAAAATAAAGCAGCTTTGCTGGTTTAACAAAGGCAATGTTGAGAACTTAAAACAAAGAGATTATGAAAAATAAAATTTTAGTGGCAGTTATGATTCTGGGAATACTTTCATGCCAAAACAAAGATAAAACAGACGCAAAGAGTATCATCAAAACAATTGCTGAGGATACCTTATCAAAAACCGTTGCAGGAACTGCAGATCTTAGTGATGCCCCTGCAAAAGATGATAAGGCAGTGGAATTGATCCGCAAACAATTGAATATTCTATTAAAGAAAGATCTTCCGGCAATGACAAAAGATGACCGATTCTTTTATTACGATGCTTTCGATTTAAACAACGATAAAAAAGACGAATATTTCGTAGGATTCTCCAACTCTTACTTCTGCGGAAGCGGAGGCTGCTCAGGATATATTCTAAAGAATGATGGAGGTTTAATTAATTCTTTTACCGTAACCGATTTTCCGATTTTGGTCACCACTTCATCTACTGAAAAGTTTTACGATCTTATATTTGAAACCGGAGGAAAGTTCCACCTTGTGAAAATGAAAAATGGTAAATACCCTTCAAACCCTTCAGTTCAGGAAATTTGGAAAGGTGAAACTCCTAAAGAAAACTCAAAGGTTTTAGATATTCAGGCAAAGAAATTAGAGAAGTACTGGTTTTAAAATAAAAAACCCGACAGATTTTTAAAAATTTGTCGGGTTTGAATATTAATACAATTTTGGAATTTGGAATTTTCAAAAATTGGAATTTTAAAATTTACTCTACAAGTTCCACAAATTTAAACTCACCTTCAACAGCCACTTTAGTCAAACCATGTTTTGATAAATTTTTCATAGACGCATCCCATTTTTTACCACTTAAATTAGCAGTAATTTTTAATTGCTGAAGATCCATCTTGTTTTCATTTCCTTTCAATAAATCTACGATGAATTTCTCTTCATCAGACAATTCAATCTGCGCTTGTTTTTTCTCAGGACGCATTTGAGGGAACAATAAAACTTCCTGAATCGAAGCGTTGTTTGTTAGGTACATAATCAAACGATCCATACCAATTCCCATTCCCGAAGTTGGAGGCATACCATATTCTAATGCTCTTAAGAAATCCTCGTCGATAACTCCGTTTGCTTCATCATCACCTTTTTCAGCCAAACGCATTTGGTCTTCAAAACGCTCACGCTGATCAATTGGGTCATTTAGTTCAGAATATGCATTTGCAATTTCTTTACCACAAACCATCAATTCAAAACGCTCAGTAAGCTCAGCATTATCGCGGTGTTCTTTACATAAAGGCGACATTTCTTTTGGGTAATCGGTAATGAAAGTTGGCTGAATATAATTTCCTTCGCATTTAGCGCCAAAAATCTCATCAATCAATTTTCCTTTCCCCATTGTTTTATCAACGTCAATTCCCATTCCTCTGGCAGCGTCAAACAATTGCTCTTCCGTTTTACCCGAGATATCAAAACCAGTAAAATGTTTGATAGAATCTGTCATGGTTACACGGGCGTACGGCGCTTTAAAGTTAATTTGGTGTTCGCCAAAAGTAACCTCGCTTGTTCCGTTTACGGCAATTGCACAATGCTCAAGAAGGCCTTCTGCAAATTCCATCATCCAGTTGTAGTCTTTGTAGGCTACATATATTTCCATAGCGGTAAATTCAGGATTATGGGTTCTGTCCATACCTTCATTTCTAAAGTTTTTCGAGAATTCATAAACACCTTCAAAACCACCAACAATTAATCTTTTCAAATACAATTCGTTTGCAATACGCATGTAAAGCGGAATGTCAAGCGAATTGTGATGCGTGATAAAAGGTCTTGCGGCAGCTCCACCAGGAATTGACTGTAAAACCGGAGTTTCCACTTCAAGATATCCTGCATCGTTAAAATAACCACGCATTGCTGTATACAACTTGGTACGTTTGATAAAGTTTTCCTTTACCTGGGGATTCACTGTTAAATCCACATAACGCATTCTGTAACGTAACTCAGGATCATTAAAAGCATCGTGTACGTTTCCATCCTCGTCTACTTTTGGTAAAGGCAGTGGACGTAAAGTTTTGCTCAGGAAAGTAAATCCGTCCACACGAATACATTGCGCGCCCACTTTTGTGGTAAACAATTCACCTTCAATACCAATAAAGTCACCTAAATCAGTTAGTTTTTTAAATACTGTGTTGTATAAAGTTTTATCATCACCCTCACACAAAACATCACGATTCACATACAATTGTATACGTCCTTCGCTATCCTGTAATTCAGCAAAACAAGCTTTCCCCTGATCTCTAACACTCATTAAACGTCCGGCAACGATCACCTTCTTACCCTCTTCAAAAGATTCCTTCACCTGCTTGGAAGTATGATTTACAGGAAAAAGATTAGCCGGATAAGGATTGATTCCTAAGTTGCGTAAGTTTTGAAGTTTTTCTCTTCGGATGATTTCTTGTTCTGATAATGCCATTTTGTGCTCTTTTTTAAGTGTGCAAAGATAAAGAAAAGAATGTAGATTTTAGAATGCAGGTTTTAGATTTTTTGTAGCAGTAATTTATTGCATTTCAATTGCCTTTTGTCCCGCTATTCACTTGTGTCTTTTTTGCCCAACACCGGCATAAAAGGATTTTCATTTCTATCAGGGCTCATTAGAAATTTAAGTTTTCAAAAGGCGTTTTAGTTGATGTGGTTACACAATCTTGTCATTGCTCGGAATGACAAACTAAACCAATGAAAAAACATTTGTGTAAAAATTAAACAAAAAAACCTCAGTATCTTAGCAACTCACAACCTTGCAAGAAAATGAAAATCATAAAAGCCTTTCTACTCTTAATTTTAGTCTCAAGCTGTCAAATCACAGAAACTATAAAGATAAACCCAGACGGGAGCGGAACTATTGAAGTTTTTCAATTACGCGACGAAAATAGTTATTTGCAATTAGGACGTCCTTATTCTGATTCTGAAAAATTTACAGATACAATTTTTGTTTTTCAGGATTATATAACAAAGTATGCAGCAACGTTTGTGAAATTTAATAAATCTGACCAGGCATTGTTTCAGGAGCATGCCAATGTAAAAATGCATATTAAAGCGGATCCGGTTCAAATGGAAAATTTTAATGTAATTTCTTCTGACTTTAAAAAAATAGAAGAAATACCTAATCTTTATGAAAGTCTTACTTTGGCAAATTCTTTAAAAGAAAATTATCCGGTTTCAAAAGAATCTTTCAAAATACAATATACTTTCGATGGCTCTACTTTCAAAAGAAATCTTGTAATTGTTGATCAGCAAAAGTTTGATAAGGATAAAAAAATGTTGGAAGAAAGAAAAAAAATGTATGCTAAGTATAAGTTGGTGCAGTCCTATAGTTTAAAATATCATTTTCCAAGAGAAATAAAATCTGTTTCAAACGAAAAAGCAGTTATCAGTGCAGATAAAAAAACAATGACATTCCAATTTCAACTTTCAGATTGTTTACAAAATCCAGAAATAACGAATCTGGAAGTGGTTTTAGAACAAAAAGACCTTCAATAGTGTTGTCTTAGAATCTTAAAAAATAAAATAGTCTTCGTATCTTTGATAAAAAATTAGCCATTATGAAATTATACAAGTTACTTAGTTTTTGTTTTGTATTAGCAACATTAACAAGCTGCACCTTAACCGAAAATATATATGTAAATGATAACGGAACCGGAAAGTTTTCTGTAGATATGGATGGTTCCTCTTTAATGGCCATGGCCGGTGACCAGCTTGGACCTGACGCTAAAAAAAATATAGATTCTACTTTTACCTTCAAGCAATTATTTGAAGAGAAAAAAGACAGCATTGCAAAATTGTCTCCCGAAGCCCAAAAAGAACTTAAAAAACTGGAAAATTTTGTAGTAAATACCAAAATGAATGGTGAGAAAAAAGAGTTTTTAATGACCATTTCGACTGATTTTAAAAATGTAAATGAGCTACAAGATGCTTTGCAATCTTTAAACGCACTTCAAAAATTAGAAGGAGGGGCAAATGCTTCATCACCGTTGGGGAAAGGCTTAGGAGATAATAATAGTAAATTAAGCTATACCTACGATGGAAAGAAATTTACACGTACAGCAGTAATCGATAAAGACAAATTAGCTGCAAAAGCGAAAGATTCTACGGCCGATATGTCTAAGATGATTTTTGCTTCTTCGAGCTACATTATAAAGTATCATTTTCCTAAGAAAATAAAAAAAGTATCCAACCCAAATGCTTTGTTTAGCGAGGATCGAAAATCAATTACAATTCAATACCCTTTTACGGATTATATGGAGAATCCTGACAAACTTAACTTTGATGTAGAGTTTGAAAAATAATTAAAATGAATAAAAAAATTCAACTTCAGGATTTAGGAAGTAAAGACTATAAATCGACCTGGGAATATCAGGAAGAAATTTTTAAGGATATAGTCGACTTAAAAATCAAAAACCGAAGAGAAGAACTTGATTTGCCAACACCCAATTATTTACTTTTTGTTGAGCATCCCCATGTGTATACTTTGGGTAAAAGTGGAGATCTTGACAATCTTTTATTAAACGAAAAACAGCTCCAGGCCAAAGGAGCCACTTTTTATAAAATCAATCGTGGCGGTGATATTACCTATCATGGCCCGGGACAAATTGTAGGTTATCCGATCTTGGATTTAGAGAATTTCTTTACAGATATTCACAAATATTTGCGTTTTCTCGAGGAAGCTATTATCCTGACTTTAGAAGAATACGGCTTAAAATGCGGGCGAAGCGAAGGCGAAACTGGAGTCTGGCTCGATGCGGGAACTCCTTTTGCCAGAAAAATTTGTGCGCTTGGTGTACGCGCTTCACGCTGGGTAACCATGCACGGATTTGCCTTAAATGTAAATGTAGACTTAGGATATTTTGACAACATTATTCCGTGTGGAATTCGCGGAAAAGGCGTTACTTCATTGCAAGTAGAACTTGGTGTAGAAAAAGTCGATGAAGCCCAAGTAAAGGCTAAAATAGTAAAACATTTGACACAATTATTCGAAGCTGAATTTGTTTAAATTAGCCTATTAAATATAAATAGTATGAAAAATGCTGAAGAAAATAACAATTATAGAATTGCCGTTCCTTCAGCATTTGAAACTGTTTTTTCTCATTTTTACTTTGCCGAAAATAAAACGGCATTTCCCATAACCAAAACCTTATTGCCAAGTTTTCAAACCATACTGGTTTTTAACTTTGGAAGAAAATCATCTTTACAATCGCAGCAAAATACCTTTCTGGAAGTTGAAAAATGTATGGTTCTTGGTCCTATAAAACAAGCTTTCAATTATACTTTAGAGCCTAATTCAGAGATTTTGGTAGCCAATTTTAAAGAAGATGCTTTTTACAGATTCTTTGGCAATGCGCTTTTTGATTCTTTGCCTATTGATCCGGATGATTTAATTGATGAGAATTGTTTTGCTCTTTTATGGGAAGAACTTCAAAAACTTTCAGACCCAAAACAGCGTGTCGATTATATTTTAGATTTCTGCAAACCTTATTTAAGGGAGCAAAAGCAGATAACGACGCTTTTAACTGATTTTCAAAACCAAAATCTCAGTCCAATAAAAGCAATTGCTTCACAGATCAATCAAACCCAGAGAAATATTCAGCTCAATCAGAAGAAACTTTTTGGCTATACAATTAAAGAAGCCAATCGGTATGAGAGGTTTTTAAAAGCCGTAAATCAAATTCAGGAAAATATACTAAAGGACTCAAAAACGGATTGGCTAACGATTGTGGATCAGTGCGGCTATTACGATCAGAGTCAGCTCATTCATGACTTTAAATATTATATGAATATTTCGCCCAGAAAATTCCTGAAATTTCAAAACGATATCTGCAGCTCAAGGTCAGAATAAAGAAGATTTCGTTTTCTTACAATTCTACCCCAGCCTTGCGCTTTAGATTTGTCATGTTAATCTTTAAAAACAGAAAACATGAAAAATTTAATTGTTTATGCGCATCCCAATTCAGGGAGTTTAAATCACTTCTTCAAACAAACGGTACTGGAGAGTCTTCAGGAATCTGGAGAAGCAATTGCACTTCGCGATTTGAATGAGATCAATTTTAATCCCGTACTTTCTTTAGATGATATGAACGGACAAAGAATGGGAAAGGTTGCCGATGATGTAAAAACAGAACAGGATTTTATAACCTGGGCAGATCGTATTGTTTTTATTTACCCCATCTGGTGGACAGGAATGCCGGCAATAATGAAAGGTTATATTGATCGTGTATTTAGTTACGGATTTGCATACAGATACGAAAAGGGCGTTCAGAAAGGTTTATTGAGAGGAAAGAAAACAATCATTATCAATTCGCACGGAAAATCAAATGAAGAATATCAGGCAATGGGAATGGACAAAGCTTTGGCCTTAACCTCTGATACCGGAATTTTTACGTATTGCGGATTAGAAATCGAGCAGCATTTTTATTTTGATAAAGCCGACAGAGCCTCTAAAGAGGGTATTTCGGATTGGGAAAATCAGATCAAAACTACTTTGAGATTCATCGATAAAGAATCTGTTTTGGGATAAAATGATTTAAAATTAAAGATGGTTGCAAAAAATACAAAAAAGAGTCTTTAACGGCAAAGATTTTAAATGGACCGCAAATTATCTTAGGGTAGTACTAGTATGAGTTTTTTATACTAAATTTGGTTTTATACTTTTAATAAAAGCTTTAGCTAACCTAATTTAATGACTTATGGGAAAAATCTACTTTATCTGTTTTATTTTTATGATTAATGGTCTTTTTGCTCAAAAGAAGGATAAATTAAATCCAATCGAGATTTATCAAAAGGCCTGGTCAGAACCTAAGAGTGATGTGAGGCTAAAAATAATTAAAACAATTTGGCTCGAGGAAAGTACTTTTGAGGATCCTTCTGCATCTATAAAAGGAACGGCTGCCTTCAATAATGTTATAAATGAATTTTATAAAAAGTACCCCGATGCAGTATTTAGCTCAGGTCCAAAAGTGGTAAAAGACAATTATGTAAGTTGGGACTGGAAAATTTTAGATTCAAAAAATAAGCTTATAATGGCCGGTCGTGATTTTGCCCGACTAAACGGAAAAGGTCAGGTGAGCAAAATCATTGGTTTTTGGAATCCGCAAGCCACTTTGTCTGAGGCTGAAATTTTGAATAATCTCGAAACGGAAAATTTTAAGATTGTTGGCCAATATTACCAAAGCGTTTTTAAAACCAGGGACTTCACGACAATGGCACATTTAATAGAAGAAGGGGCAGTTTATAATCAGGCAGAAGGATTGCCTTACGGAGGAAAGTTTACAGGTTTTAATGAATGGGTAAAAATGTACAGCAAATCAGCTGAGTTTTTTGATTTAGAGATAGAAAAAGAGCCTGTTTATTTTAGTGATGCTACAAAAAATGAAGTAATGATTTATTTCACCATAAAAGCCAAAGCAAAAAAATCAGGAAAAACAATCTCAGTGCCAATCTCGGAGCATTTCGATTTAAAAAATGGAAAAATTATCGCAATTAGACCTTTTTATTTTGATACCAAACAATTTGCAGAATTCCTGAAAAGTAAAAAATAAGAGAAATCTAAATCTCTCTATAGAAAAAAGACTTATCGATCTAGATAAGTCTTTTTTTGTTATTCAAAATTCAATTCGAGTTGATCCGGCAAAAGCCTAAAACTCATGCGGTGGTATTTGGTGGTTCCGTATTTTCTGATCGCTTCCCGGTGTTCTTTAGTGGGGTAACCTTTGTTTTGTTTCCAGTTGTACATAGGGAATTCTTCATGAATTTGATCCATGTACTCATCGCGATAGGTTTTGGCCAGGACAGAAGCTGCGGCAATGCTTAAAAATTTACCATCCCCTTTTATAATGCTTTGGTTAGGAATCGATTTTAGTAATTCAATTTCAGGAAGAGAAAATTGTTTGCCAAAAGTATTTTTTAAACCCAGTTTTGCATTCAAAGAACGATTACCATCTACAATGATAAATTCAGGAACATGTTGTAATTTCAAAATACATTCCTGCATGCCTTTCATAGAGGCGTTTAGAATATTAATCTCATCAATTTCGTTGGGATGCAAATGGGTAACCGAAAAACAAAGGGCATGCTGCTCGATGATTGGTTTTAAAAACACTCTCATCTTTTCAGACAATTGTTTACTGTCGTTTAAAAATTCATGCTCAAAATGATGGGGTAAAATTACTGCAGCAGCCGTTACCGGACCAGCCAGACAACCTCGGCCAGCCTCGTCAGTTCCGGTCTCTAAATTAAATCCTGAGAAATTTTTTTCAAGCATTTGCTTTTTTTGTTTTAATTGGCAAATATTATAAAATTTTCTTTAAAAACATTCGTTCTCTTACTATTTGCCAAAGCAGTGGTATAAATTCAAGTGTTTTTTTATTTATACGTTTTTATCTTTTACCTTTGCCAGACAAATTTTGCCAAAATAATTCCATATAAAGCGATCAAATGAGAATATTCTTTTTTCTATACCTATTAGTTGTACCCACTTTATTGTTTTCTCAGGAAAAAAATACTTCTAAAAATAGTTTAGATATGAATACTAAATATTCAAGTATAACTGATACTATAAAAAAGAAAAAAGCAAAAATTGCAACCATAGATCAATACCAGATTATTACCCTGGAGCATGATACTACTTATGTCGATACTTCATTAACCTTAAAGAGTGCTTACAAACAAAATAATCTTCGCAGGGATGATTTCGGACTATTGTCTTTTGCCAATATCGGTCAGACTTATAATACTCTGCAATACAGCCTGACTAGTTTTTCTCCGTATCCGGAAATTGGTTTTAACGGAAAACATTTTAATTATCTTCAGGCAGATCAAATCAATTATTACTCGGCAGCAACGCCCCTGACCGAACTGTTTTTTAATACAACAATAAATAAAGGTCAGAATGTAGATTCCTTTATTACATTAAATACGTCAAAAAATCTTAACTTTTCTATTGCATACAGAGGTTTACGTTCAGAAGGAGATTATATAAACCAATTGGTAAGTGCAGGAAATTTTAGATTTACAACAAGTTACGCTACAACCGATAGAAGATATGCAATCAATGCGCATTATACTTATCAGGATGTTTTAAACGAAGAAAATGGAGGGATTACTACACCTGCAGACTTTGAAAGTGATAATCCGGATTATAAAAACCGTCAAAGATTGCAAGTGTATCTTACCGATGCCGAATCATTTTTAAAAGGCCGACGTTTGTTTTTTGATCATGCTTTTAGAATAAATCCAACTGAGGGCAATAATAATTTATATGTAACGCACCAGTTTAATTACGAAAACAAATTTTTCGAATACAATCAGCCAACCGTTCTTTCAGCTGTTGGAACCCGATCAGTGAAACGATTTGGAGAATCATATGTAACAAGTGGTATAAACGATCAGACCCATTATGAAAGATTGTATAATAAGGTGGGGGTGGCCTATGAAAATTCTCTTTTAGGGAAATTTAATTTTTTTGTAGACGATTACAGGTCTAATTATAAATACGGAAGAGTCTTAGTCGATAAAGATGGGACTGTTATTCCCGATAATTTATTTTTGCAGATTAATAATGTAGGGGGACAATTCGAATATCAAAAAAACAAATGGAACGGACGTTTTTTATATTCAAGATCAATTACAGATCAGTCATTGTCTGATTTAGATGCTAAATTAAAATATGATTTTAATGATAAAATCCAGTTTGATTTTAGATACCGTAACATCAATAAATTACCCAATAATAACTACAATTTGTACCAAAGCAGTTATGTGGAGTATAACTGGTCGAATAATTTTAAAAACGAGAAAATTAATTCCCTTAGCGCCGCTGTTCGAACGCCTTGGCTAAACGGGGAAGTTCAGTATACGGTTTTAAATGATCATTTGTATTTTGCAGATGTTTCCTCGCCAGAACAAAAGGCGGTCAATACACAAATTATAAATCCGGCTCAATACTCAAATGCGATTAATTACTTGGAGATAAAAGCAAGTCGTGAATTTAAATTTGGCCCTTTCGCTCTTGATAATACACTATTATATCAAAAAGTAGATCAGTCAGATTTAATTTTAAATGTGCCTGATTTTGTAACAAGAAATACCTTTTATTATTCAGGTCACTTTTTTCAAAAAGCATTGTTTTTACAAACCGGAATCGTTTTTAACTATTTTACGAAATATTACGCAAATGGCTATAACCCTGTTGTTGGAGAGTTTTATGTTCAGAAAGAAAAAGAAATTGGAGGTTATCCATTATTTGATGTTTTCGTAAATGCCAGAATTCGCCAAACCCGATTCTATGTAAAGGCTGAGCACATCAATGCTCTTTTTTCTAAAAGCGACTATTATTCAGCGCCTAATAATCCTTATCGTGATTTTGTTATCCGATTTGGTTTAGTTTGGAATTTCTTCCAATAGCATTAGGTATTATTATATTAAAAATCAAATATTAAATTAAATAGAAATGGACTTTTCAAATAACATTTTAGAAACAATTGGTAATACACCATTGGTAAAACTCAACAAAATTGTTGCTGAAATTGATGCGTTAGTATTGGCAAAAGTCGAAACTTTTAATCCCGGAAATTCTGTAAAGGACAGAATGGCCGTGAAAATGATTCAAGATGCAGAGGCAGATGGCCGATTAAAACCCGGAGGGACTATCATTGAAGGGACTTCTGGAAATACCGGAATGGGATTGGCTCTTGTGGCCATCATTAAAGGATATAAACTGATATGTGTAATATCAGACAAGCAGTCTAAAGAAAAAATGGATATTTTGCGCGCCGTGGGTGCCAAAGTAGTAGTTTGCCCAACAGATGTTGAGCCAACAGATCCAAGATCTTATTATTCTGTTTCAAAACGCCTGGCTGAAGAAACGCCAAATTCATGGTATGTAAATCAGTACGATAATATGTCAAACTCTTTGGCACATTACGAGCAAACAGGCCCGGAAATCTGGAAACAAACTGATGGGAAAATCACTCATTTTGTTGTTGGAGTAGGAACAGGAGGAACGATTTCTGGTGTTGGAAAATACTTAAAAGAAAAAAATCCAAATATTAAAATTTGGGGAATCGATACTTATGGTTCTGTGTTTAAAAAATACCATGAAACGGGAATTTTCGATGAAAACGAAATTTACTCCTACATCACAGAAGGAATTGGAGAAGATATTTTACCTAAAAATGTTGACTTTTCTCTAATTGACGGATTCACCAAAGTAACCGATAAAGATGCGGCTGTTTATACCAGAAAAATTGCTCTTGAAGAGGCTATTTTTGTTGGTAATTCTGCCGGAGCTTGTATAAAAGGCCTTTTACAGCTTAAAGAACACTTTAAGCCAGAAGATGTGGTTGTGGTGTTGTTTCACGATTCAGGAAGCCGTTATGTGGGTAAAATGTTTAATGACGACTGGATGCGTGAGCGTGGTTTCTTGGAAGAGAACATTACAAAGGCCGAAGACGTAATTAAAGATCATATCGATAAGGAATTAATCGTGGTGCGTACAGAAGAATTGGTTTCTCACGCCATTGAACGTATGCGTAAATACAAAATCTCTCAGATTCCTGTTGTAGATATTACTGGGTTTGTGGGTTCTGTTGATGAAACAGATTTGTTTAGAAGTTATGTTGCAGATAAAAATGTAGCCGAAAAACCAATTAAAGAAGTAATGGGAAAACCTTTCCCAATTGTAAAATTAGGAACACCAATTGAAGAAGTTTCTAAATTGTTTACCAAAGAAAATGATGCTGTTTTGGTTGATTTAGGAAATGGTAATCATCATATTATTACAAAATATGATATCATTGGATCTATAAAATAATACGGTTTTAATAATTGAAATCCATAAATCTAGTTTTGATAATTAGGTTTATGGATTTTTTAGCTTAATATACTTGAAAATGACTTTTACCGCGATAGATTTTGAAACTGCTACAGGACATCATCCGTGCTCTGTTGGAATCGTTACTGTAGAGAACGGAATCATTACAGATGAGTTTGTTACCCTGATTAAGCCTCCCAAAAACGAATACAATCCCTTTACGATTCGTGTACATGGAATTTATCCCAGAGATACCCTGAATGCCAAAACTTTTGTCCAGGTCTATCCCGAGATCGAAAAAAGATTAAAAAACAGAGTGGTGGTGGCACACAACGAGAGTTTTGATCGAAATGTTTTAATGAAATCGATGATGCTTTATGGTTTGCAATATCAAGATTTGAATATAGCAGAGAAGTGGGAATGCACCGTGAAGATTTATAAGGCAAAAGGTTTTAAGCCCACTAAGCTAAGTGATTGCTGTCGGGAGATGAAAATTCAACTCGATCATCACGAGGCGCTATCTGATGCGAGAGCTTGTGCTAAATTGTATCTGTTGAGATAAAAGCCAACAAGCTCAGGAAGGAATATTATTTTTAATTCATTTTCAGACTTTCTATAAGACAAAGTAAAAGCCTAAAAGAATATTTACTGAAAGAGTAGGGAGTTTCCCTTGTGATCACAATTAATACCATAATGCTAATTTAGTTTGCTCTTTGAGAGTAAGGGGGGCAGATTAATTGGTGAGGAATTAATATTTGTCAGTGAGCGTAGCCCTTAAGAAAAACGATCTGAGTGATGCATTTAGATCTTTTGGAGTTTGCGCTAAAGATATTTTTGAAATACAAAGATTAATACAAGGTTAAAAATGGTTACTCAATCACAGAGCATCTCTAAGAGGTGTTCTTAGCAAGGGAGCTGCTAGAGAATAATTAGAGATTTAGAAAATGGGTCAATGAGATAATTTTGTACTTTTGTCGGCAAATACTAATAGCATCCTGGGTAAAGCCCAGGGATAAAATAAAAATGTAACTATGTCGGCAGTTTTAAGACTTAAGTTTTTCTTAGAGAAGTACGGATTCCATGTTTCTTCACGATTGGCCGATAAACTGGGTATGCGCGTGACAAGTGTGAGATTGTTTTTTATCTATATTTCATTTGTTACGGCAGGTTTGGGATTTGGAGTTTATCTTACTTTGGCATTCTGGATTCGCCTAAAAGATTTAATTCGGGCAAAACGTACCTCGGTTTTTGATTTATAAATCGATATACAACATAAAAAAAAGGATCATAAAGTATTTATACTCTATGATCCTTTTTTATTATCTCCAAGAAAATTACTTCCCTGGATTATTCAGTTTACTGTTTTTCTTACCATAAACAAAATAGATTACTACTCCTAATGCCATCCAGACTACAAGTCTCACCCAGCTTTCGTTAGGTAATGAATACATTAAAGCCAGGCAAATTACAATACCTGCGATAGGCACAAATGGTACTAAAGGTGTTCTGAAAGATCTTGGAGCATCTGGCATTCTTTTACGCATCACCATCACACCAATACAAACAAGTACAAAAGCCAATAATGTTCCAATACTTACCATGTGTCCTAAATCGCTTACCGGAACCAATCCAGCAAATAAACTTACAAATACTAAGAAGAAAAGGTTAGTTTTCCACGGAGTACGAAATTTAGAGTGAATAGAACTAAAAAATGGAGGTAATAAACCATCTTTACTCATCGTATAAAATACACGGCTTTGTCCCAAAAGCATTACTAATATTACAGAGGTGTAACCCGCCAGAATAGCTACAATTAAACCTGTTTGTAGAAAATCATAACCTGTTTTTGCAAAAGCAGTTGCAGCAGGCTTGGCATCACCGGCAAATTCTCTGTAATTAACAAGACCTGTCATTACGTGAGCAAAGAATACATATAATAAGGTGCATATAACAAGGGATCCTAAAATACCAATTGGCATTCCTTTTTGAGGATTTTTAGCTTCCTGTGCAGCTGTAGATACAGCATCAAAACCAATAAAGGCAAAGAATACAGTTCCCGCACCTGCAGCAATTCCTGACCATCCAAATTCACCAAAAACACCTGTATTTTCAGGAATGTAAGGCGTGTAGTTGGAAGAGTCAATAAAGCTCCATCCTAAAATGATAAAAACAAGTACTACAGCAACTTTTACAACAACTAAAAAGTTGTTTAAAGATGCAGATTCTTTTGTTCCTCTTATTAATAATAAAGATAGCATAGATACAATAAAAATCGCCGGTAAATTGACAATACCACCTTCAATTACTGTACCGTCACTGAGTTTAAGAGTTTCCCAGGGCGAACATATAAATTGATGGGGGAGGTGAATTCCGTATTTGTTTAGTAATTCTAATAAATAGCGGGACCAGCTTACACCAACTGTGGCGGCTCCCAAAGCGTATTCTAAAACTAAATCCCAGCCAATAATCCAAGCCATAAATTCTCCCATTGTAGCATAAGAGTATGTATAGGCGCTACCGGCAACAGGAATCATAGAGGCAAATTCTGCATAACAAAGTCCGGCAAAAGCACATCCAACGGCTGCTAAAACAAAAGAAAGAGTAACTGCTGGTCCTGCATGTTCTGCAGCAGCAATTCCTGTTAACGAGAATAATCCGGCTCCAATAATAGCTCCAACTCCAAGTGCAACGAGCGACCGTGAAGATAGAGTTCTTTTCAAGCCTTTTTCAGATTCGGAAGCTTCGTCAAGCAATACCGAAAGTGGTTTAGTTTTCCAAATTGACATATTATAATATTGGTTTATTGTTATTAAGCTCCAAATGTATCGTTTTTTGTAAAAAATAAAAACAATTATCTGTTTTTAAGTTATAAAATATTAATTTTTTTGATAAAACCTGCGTTGATTATTCTTTAAATACTGGGATTCATTAAATTAATTGGGCTTTAGTAGTGAAAAATGTAATTTTAAAAACAATAACATTTTTAATATAATTCTTATTAAATAAATTGTTTTTCTCTTAATTTCTGGGAATTATTAGAAATCAATATTTTCAATGGGAACAAGCTTTAGCCTATTTGTAAAATGTTTTAGCCATGCAAAGCAGCAATCAACAGGATTTTTTTTTACTCTTTCTTGCTTATAATGATAGTGCATAGAATTTATTTTTTGGTCGATTTTAGTTTACCTGAAAAATCTTTTCTGCAAAAACAGCCAAGGTTGTCTCTCTAGGGTGAATTAAAGAAAATAGCCATAGAGGCTGGGTCTTTAAAAGAATTATGGATGTTGTTCTATTTCCAATATGTCGGGTTAAAATAAATTCTAACTTATAGAAGTAGAAGCAGAAATATTAATAATATTGAGGATTTATCAAAAATTAAAGGTTTTCCTGTTGAAAAAGCAAAAATAATTAGTTTATATTTGGAGTTCTAAAACAAAAGCAGCTTACAATGAATTTTGAATATAACGAAACGCAGTCGATGATTGCTCAATCTATAAAGGATTTTGCCGAAAAAAATATCAGACCTAACATTATGCAATGGGATGAGGCTCAAATTTTTCCAGTTGACCTATTTAAAAAATTAGGAGAAATGGGATTTATGGGAGTCTTGGTGCCTGAAGAATACGGAGGATCAGGGTTAGGGTATCATGAATATATTACCGTTGTAGAGGAAATTTCAAAAGTAGATCCTTCAATTGGTTTATCGGTTGCTGCGCATAATTCATTATGTACCAATCATATTTTGACTTTTGGAAACGAAGAGCAAAAGAAAAAATGGTTGCCAAAACTGGCTACCGCAGAATATATAGGAGCCTGGGGTTTAACAGAGCACAATACAGGTTCTGATGCCGGTGGAATGAATACAACAGCCGTTAAGGATGGAGATCATTGGATTGTAAACGGGGCTAAAAACTTTATTACCCATGCAATCTCTGGAGACATCGCAGTTGTAATTGTGCGTACCGGAGAAAAAGGAGATTCTAAAGGAATGACCGCTTTTGTTTTCGAGAAAGGAATGAAAGGATTCACCTCGGGTAAAAAAGAAAATAAATTAGGGATGCGTGCCAGTGAAACTGCGGAGTTGGTTTTTGACAGTTGCCGTGTTCCCGATGCCAATAGATTAGGAGAAGTAGGCCAGGGATTTGTCCAGGCCATGAAAATATTAGATGGAGGGCGTATTTCAATCGGAGCTTTATCTCTTGGGATTGCAAAGGGCGCGTACGAGGCGGCGCTTAAATACTCTAAAGAAAGACATCAGTTTGGTCAGCCTATTAGTAGTTTTCAGGGGATTTCCTTTAAGCTGGCCGATATGGCAACAGAGATCGAAGCTTCAGAATTACTATTGCATAAAGCAGCTTTCTTAAAGCAACAACATAAACCTGTTACCACATTGGGCGCAATGGCAAAAATGTATGCCTCTGAGGCCTGCGTGAGAATTGCAAACGAAGCGGTTCAAATTCATGGAGGGTATGGTTATACAAAAGATTATCCTGTAGAGAAATTCTATCGTGATTCCAAACTATGTACTATAGGAGAGGGCACTACCGAGATTCAAAAGTTAGTTATTTCAAGAAATTTACTCAAGTAATATAAGTAAGAGTAAGATCATAATATGGGCGTGCCCACAAAAAAAATAATGAGCCATTCAATGTTGAGTGGCTTTTTTTTGTTTTTTTTGAAGGTCGGGCTTTGTGTTACATCCATGTTATATACTTCAAAGAAAAAATATAAAAGGATTCTCATGGCAGCCTCTCAGCGGCGGTGCTCATAACGGTGTGAGTTTGTGCAAGGATTAGTTTTTAAAGATAGTGGGTCTATTTTCTGGTTTCTTTTCTACCTTATCAAAAAAAATAATAATTCATAACTCATAATTGATAATTAATGCTTACTTTTGCAGCCTTAACGAGAGGAGGTGTCAATATTATGTTAATTATACCAATTAAAGACGGAGAAAATATCGATAGAGCATTAAAGCGCTATAAAAGAAAATTTGATAAAACAGGAACTGTTCGTCAACTAAGAGCACGTACTGCTTTTATTAAGCCTTCTGTTATCAAAAGAGCACAAATTCAAAAAGCTGCTTACATCCAAAACATGAGAGATGGTTTAGAGAGTTAGTATTAGCTTTTCAAAAATAATTACCGTTAGTTGTCAAAATTTTGATACTAACGGTTTTTTTATGCTTAATTTTGAGATAAATAATATTCTTTATAAGTTAGGATATGAGTTTGAATAAATGAAAAAGTCTATAATCTTATGAAATCAAATAAAGAGGCGTTTGGTGATTATCTTGAATTGGAGAAAAAATATTCCCCGCATACGGTCAATGCTTATTTGAATGATATTTTATTTTTCGAAACATTCAATAAAGAACATTTTGAGCAGCAAAATATCGAACAGGTTAATTACAGTCAAATCAGGAGCTGGATAGTCTCACTTGTCGATGATGGTATTTCCAATGTGTCTGTCAATCGAAAAATGTCTTCCTTAAAAGCATTTTATAAATTCCTTTTAAAAACAAAACAAATAGAGGTGAGTCCAATGCTGAAACATAAAGCATTAAAAACGCCCAAAATTGTTCAGATTCCATTCTCTGAAAAAGAATTAACAGATTTGATGCAGCAGGTCGGGGATCCTTGCGGATTTGAGCAAGTAAGAGATAAGTTGATTGTGGATCTTTTTTATACCACAGGGATGCGTAGGGCTGAGCTGATACATTTAATGAAGTACAATGTCGATTTGTCTTCAAATGTAATTAAGGTGTTGGGGAAACGAAATAAAGAACGTATCATTCCGGTTTTGCCTATAATTACCCGGCAGTTTAATTTGTATTTGCAGCAAAGGGCCTTGGTGGAGAAGATCATTGATGAGGATTATTTTTTTATTTCAGCAAAAGGGTTAAAATTGAGTGAATCTTTTGTGTATCGATTAATAAATTCATACTTTAGTAAAGTCTCTGAAAAGGTAAAAAAGAGTCCGCATGTGCTTCGGCATACTTTTGCAACTCACTTGCTAAATAACGGGGCAGATTTAAATTCAGTTAAAGAGTTATTAGGACATTCGAGTTTGGCATCTACGCAAGTTTATACTCATAATAGTTTAGCAGAGCTTAAAAAGGTGTATGGTGATGCGCATCCAAGAAATAAATAATGATTCTTAAATGTTTAACCCTAAAATTTGTATTATGAAGGTAGATGTTCATGCAGTTAACTTTACTGTTGACAGAAAATTAGTAGATTTTATTCAGGAAAGAATGGATAAATTAGAAAAATATTACGATCGGGTTGTTTCGGCTGACATTTTTTTAAAGGTCGAAAGAACAAGTGATAAGGAGAATAAGGCAGTAGAGATTAAGATTAATGTCCCGGGAGATGATTTTTTGGTTAAAAAACAATGCAAAACCTTTGAAGAAGCAGTCGAGCTTTCGGCAGAATCTCTAGAACGTGTATTGGTGAAAAGGAAAGAAAAAATAAGAGCACACATATAATTGAAAATTTTTTTTAAAAAATGTTTTGATTAAAAGATAAAATAGCTACATTTGCAGTCCGTTAGAAATAGCGGACTTTTTTATTGATATTGCCAGCGTAGCTCAGTTGGCTAGAGCAGCTGATTTGTAATCAGCAGGTCGTGGGTTCGAGTCCCTCCGCCGGCTCTAAATATTTCAAATGCGATTTGAAATTGTTCATGCAATTATTGATAAAATAAAGGGGAGATACTCAAGCGGCCAACGAGGGCAGACTGTAAATCTGCTGTGTGAACTTCGCAGGTTCGAATCCTGCTCTCCCCACAAAAAGAAGTTAAGATTTCAGGGCGTAGATTTCGGGTTTTAAAACTAAAATCCATAAATACAATCTAAATCAGAACTCTCTGCCGACTTAGCTCAGAGGTAGAGTGCTTCCTTGGTAAGGAAGAGGTCACGGGTTCAATTCCCGTAGTTGGCTCAAGTAAGTAGGAAATTGAAAATTAATATATAACTAAGATTAAAAATTAAGTAAAATGGCAAAGGAGAATTTTAATCGTTCCAAACCGCACTTAAACATAGGTACAATTGGACACGTGGATCACGGGAAAACTACATTAACTGCAGCAATTACAAAAGTATTGTCTGATGCTGGTTACTGTCAAGCAAAATCGTTTGATCAAATCGATAACGCTCCAGAGGAGAAAGAAAGAGGTATTACTATTAATACATCACACGTAGAGTATGAAACAGCTAACCGTCACTACGCTCACGTTGACTGTCCAGGTCACGCGGATTACGTAAAGAACATGGTTACTGGTGCTGCTCAAATGGACGGAGCTATCTTAGTAGTTGCTGCTACAGATGGTCCAATGCCACAAACTCGTGAGCACATCCTTTTAGGTCGTCAGGTAGGTATTCCAAGAATCGTTGTTTTCATGAACAAAGTGGATATGGTTGATGATGCTGAATTGTTAGAGCTTGTTGAGATGGAAATCAGAGATTTATTATCTTTCTACGAATATGATGGAGATAATGGTCCTGTAGTTCAAGGTTCTGCTTTAGGAGGATTGAATAATGATCCTGCTTGGGTACCAAAAATCATTGAATTAATGGAAGCTGTTGATGCTTGGATCGAAGAGCCAGTGCGTGACGTAGCTAAACCATTCTTGATGCCGGTTGAAGATGTATTTACAATTACTGGTCGTGGAACTGTTGCTACAGGTCGTATCGAAACAGGTATTGCTAATACAGGAGATCCAGTTGAAATCATTGGTATGGGAGCTGATAAATTAACTTCTACTATTACAGGAGTTGAGATGTTCCGTAAAATCCTTGATAGAGGTGAGGCTGGAGATAACGTAGGTTTATTGTTAAGAGGTATTGATAAAGAATCTATCAAAAGAGGAATGGTTATCATTAAGCCAGGATCAGTAAAACCACACGCTACTTTCAAAGCTGAGGTTTATATCTTGAAAAAAGAAGAAGGTGGACGTCATACTCCATTCCATAATAACTACCGTCCACAGTTCTACGTACGTACAACTGACGTAACAGGAGTTATTACTTTACCAGAAGGAGTAGAGATGGTAATGCCAGGAGATAACTTGACTATCAATGTTGCTTTATTAAGCCCAATCGCAATGAGCGTAGGTTTACGTTTTGCTATCCGTGAAGGTGGTAGAACTGTAGGTGCAGGTCAGGTAACTGAAATCGTAGGATAATCCTATAAACAAATTATAAAAAGCCAGTTGATTTTCTTAACTGAAATCACTGGCTTTTAATTACGGGCGTAGTTCAAGGGTAGAATAGCGGTCTCCAAAACCGTTGATGGGGGTTCGAATCCCTCCGCCCGTGCAATAAAAAATATATCAAATGACAAAAGTTACGAATTATTTATCAGAGGCTTTCGAAGAGTTAAAGTCAAATGTTACTTGGCCTGCTTGGGCTGAGGTTCAAAAATTGACAATTGTTGTGGCTGTATTTTCGGTTTTATTCGCCTTGGCAACATGGGGAGTAGACGAATTTTTTGCAAAAGCTTTGGCTGGATTTTTTAACTGGTTAAAAGGATAATTTTTTTGTGATGGCAGATAATAATGTGAAAAAATGGTACGTAGTTAGAGCTGTAAGCGGACAGGAAAACAAAGTCAAAGCTTATATCGAAACTGAGATTGCCAGACTAGGTATGGGTGATTATGTTTCCCAAGTTTTAGTACCTACAGAAAAAGTAGTTACTGTAAAAGAAGGAAAGAAAATGTCTAAGGATAAAGTTTATTTCCCTGGATATGTTATGATCGAAGCCAATTTGGTTGGTGAGATACCTCATATTATTAAGTCTATTACTAGTGTAATTGGATTTTTAGGTGAGATCAAAGGTGGAGAACCTGTTCCTTTGAGACTCTCTGAAGTAAATAGAATGTTAGGTAAAGTAGATGAGCTGGCTGTAAATACAGATACCCGCGCTATCCCTTTCAACTTAGGGGAAACAGTAAAAGTGATCGATGGTCCTTTTAATGGCTTCAACGGAACGGTTGAAAAAATCAATGAAGAAAAGCGTAAACTTGAAGTTATGGTGAAGATTTTCGGAAGAAAAACTCCACTGGAACTGAGTTTTATGCAAGTTGAAAAAGTATAATTTTTGTTACATCTATAATAACCATCGTAATCGCTTCCAATGATTAGGGTGTTAAATTTTTTAAAAAATGGCTAAAGAAATTAGTAAGGTAGTTAAACTACAAGTTAAGGGAGGTGCTGCGAATCCGTCGCCACCGGTTGGACCTGCTTTAGGAGCTGCTGGGGTTAATATCATGGAGTTCTGTAAGCAGTTCAATGCTAGAACACAAGATAAACCTGGCAAAATATGCCCAGTACAAATTACTGTGTATAAAGACAAATCATTTGATTTTGTTGTTAAGACTCCTCCAGCTGCTGTCCAATTATTGGAAGCTGCAAAGCTAAAGTCTGGATCAGGTGAACCAAATCGTAAAAAAGTAGCTAGTGTTACTTGGGACGTTATCAAAGCTATCGCTGAAGATAAAATGGTAGATTTAAATGCATTCACAATCGAATCTGCAATGAGCATGATCGCTGGAACTGCTAGATCTATGGGTATAACTGTATCAGGAGATGCTCCTTTTTAATTAAGAGAAAGAAATGGCAAAATTAACAAAAAAGCAAAAAGAGGCTGCTTCAAAAATTGAAAAGAACAAACTATACTCTTTAAAAGATGCAGCTGCATTAATTAAAGTTATAGCTTCTGCAAAATTTGATGAGTCTGTTGATATCGCAGTTCGTTTGGGTGTAGATCCAAGAAAAGCGAATCAAATGGTTAGAGGTGTAGTTACATTACCTCACGGAACAGGTAAAGACGTTAAAGTATTAGCATTGGTTACTCCAGATAAAGAAGCGGAAGCTAAAGAAGCTGGGGCTGATTATGTAGGTCTTGACGATTATTTACAAAAAATTAAAGATGGTTGGACAGATGTTGATGTTATCATCACTATGCCAGCTGTTATGGGTAAATTAGGTCCATTAGGTCGTATTTTAGGACCTAGAGGTTTAATGCCAAACCCTAAAACAGGTACTGTAACTATGGATGTTGCAAAAGCTGTTGCAGAGGTAAAAGCTGGTAAAATTGACTTTAAAGTTGATAAAACTGGTATCGTACATGCAGGAATTGGTAAAGTTTCTTTTGGAGCTGAGCAAATTTATGACAATGCACACGAAATTATTCAAACATTAATCAAACTTAAACCAACTGCTGCTAAAGGTACCTACATTAAAGGTATTCACCTTACAAGCACTATGAGTCCTGCAATTGCATTGGACCCTAAAGCAGTATAATTGGTAGTTAATAATTTTTAGTATGACTAGAGAAGAAAAATCAATCGCGATTGAAGATTTAACTGCACAGTTAGCTGGTACAAATATTATTTATGTATCTGATATTTCTGGATTAAACGCAGAAACTACTTCAAGCTTGAGAAGAGCTTGCTTTAAAGCAGGTATAAAATTAGAGGTTGTAAAAAACACTTTGCTTGCAAAAGCAATGGAGGCTTCTGCTAATGACTATGGTGATTTACCTTCAGTATTGACTGGTAATAGTGCTATATTTATTTCAGATGTTGCAAATGCACCTGGAAAAATAATTAAAGATTTCAGAAAAAAATCAGCTAAACCTGTATTGAAAGGAGCTTATATCAATTCTGAAATTTACATTGGAGATGATCAATTAGATGCCTTGGCAACTATCAAATCTAAAGAAGAACTTCTTGGAGAACTTATTGGATTATTGCAATCACCAGCACAAAGAATTATTTCAGCTTTACAAAACAAATTCGCTGGTAGCGAAGAAGAAGCTGAAGCATAATAATTCGTGCCAGGAATTCAGTTTCCTGGTAGCTTAATTAGCGCACAATAAATAAATTATATTTTACAAATCATTTTAAACGATAGAAAAAATGGCAGATTTGAAACAATTCGCAGAACAATTAGTTAACCTAACAGTTAAAGAAGTTAACGAATTAGCAACAATATTAAAAGACGAGTATGGTATCGAGCCTGCTGCTGCAGCTGTAGTAGTTGCTGCTGGTGGTGGAGAAGGTGCTGCTGAAGAAGCACAAACTGAGTTTACAGTTGTATTAAAAGAAGCTGGTGCTTCTAAATTAGCAGTTGTAAAATTAGTTAAAGAACTTACAGGTTTAGGTTTGAAAGAAGCTAAAGATGTAGTTGACGGTGCTCCAAGTAACGTTAAAGAAGGTGTTTCTAAAGAAGAGGCTGAAGGTCTTAAAAAATCATTAGAAGAAGCTGGAGCTGTAGTTGAGCTTAAATAATTCAACTCAGTTTTAAGAACTAGGTTTAGGTCTTGAGTGAACGCTCAATGGCCTAAACCATTTTTCGTATAATAAAATAGATCAAGTTTTATTATCAAATAGTTTAAAATACGAAAAAGTTTTTGATCAATACGAAGAAAAAAAATTGGACCAAATTTTACTGGTTTATTTTTAAAGATGTATTGATTACAATAAGAAAGTATAGATTAAACAGTGTGTGTTTACACAAAAAATTACTTTTTTTTAATCAAAATTTTGTCCATTGATGATAACAAATCAGACTGAAAGATTGAATTTTGCCTCTACAAAAAATATTCCTGACTATCCGGATTTTCTGGACGTTCAGGTTAAATCTTTTAAAGATTTTTTTCAATTAGAAACTAAATCTGATGAAAGAGGCAACGAAGGGTTATACAACACCTTCATGGAAAACTTCCCAATTACAGATACAAGAAACAACTTTGTATTGGAATTCCTAGATTACTTTGTAGATCCGCCACGTTATACAATTCAAGAATGTATAGAGAGAGGTCTTACTTATAGTGTGCCTTTAAAAGCCAGGTTAAAACTATACTGTACAGATCCAGAACACGAAGATTTTGAAACTATTGTACAAGACGTTTATCTTGGAACAATACCTTATATGACTCCAAGCGGTACTTTTGTTATCAATGGTGCTGAGCGTGTAGTAGTATCTCAACTACACCGTTCTCCAGGGGTTTTCTTTGGTCAATCATTCCACGCAAATGGAACAAAACTTTATTCTGCCAGAGTAATTCCTTTTAAAGGTTCCTGGATAGAATTCTCTACAGATATCAACAGCGTAATGTATGCTTATATCGATAGAAAGAAAAAATTACCAGTAACCACTTTATTCCGTGCAATTGGATTCGAAAGAGATAAGGATATCCTTGAGATCTTCGACCTTGCTGAAGAAATTAAAGTTTCTAAAACGGGTATTAAAAAATATATTGGAAGAAGACTTGCTGCGCGTGTATTGAACACATGGCACGAGGATTTCGTTGATGAGGATACCGGTGAGGTAGTTTCTATCGAACGTAACGAGATCATCCTTGATAGAGATACTATTATCGATAAGGATAATGTTGAGGAAATCATTGATTCTAACGTTAAATCTATTTTGTTACACAAAGAGGATAATAATCAGGCAGATTATGCTATTATCCACAATACGTTACAAAAAGATCCAACAAACTCTGAAAAAGAAGCCGTTGAGCATATCTACAGACAATTGCGTAATGCAGAACCGCCTGATGAAGAAACTGCTCGTGGTATTATCGATAAATTGTTCTTCTCTGATCAACGTTATAACTTAGGTGAAGTTGGTCGTTACAGAATGAACAAAAAACTTGGTTTGGATATCCCAATGGAAAAGCAAGTGCTTACCAAAGAAGATATCATTACCATTGTAAAATATTTGATCGAACTAATCAACTCTAAGGCAGAGATTGATGATATTGATCACTTATCAAACCGTCGTGTTAGAACAGTTGGAGAACAATTGTCTCAACAATTCGGTGTTGGTTTAGCACGTATGGCTAGAACTATTCGTGAGAGAATGAACGTTAGAGATAACGAGGTGTTTACACCAATTGATTTGATTAATGCTAAAACATTATCATCGGTTATCAACTCTTTCTTTGGTACTAACCAGTTGTCTCAATTTATGGATCAAACCAATCCATTGGCTGAGATTACACACAAAAGAAGACTTTCTGCACTTGGACCTGGTGGACTTTCCAGAGAGAGAGCTGGATTTGAGGTTCGTGACGTTCACTATACACACTATGGTCGTTTATGTCCGATTGAAACTCCAGAGGGACCAAACATTGGTTTGATTTCATCTCTTGGTGTATATGCAAAAGTTAACGGAATGGGTTTCATCGAAACTCCTTACCGTAAAGTTACAGATGGTGTAGTGGATTTAGAGAGTACACCTATCTATTTAAGTGCTGAAGAAGAAGAAGGAAAAATGATTGCTCAGGCAAACATTGAAATGGATGAGACAGGAAAAATCACGGCAAGTAATGTTATTGCTCGTGAGGAAGGTGACTTCCCGGTTGTTGAGCCTTCTGCGGTACATTATACAGACGTTGCACCTAACCAGATTGCTTCGATTTCGGCTTCATTGATTCCTTTCCTGGAGCATGATGATGCCAATAGAGCCTTGATGGGATCTAACATGATGCGTCAGGCGGTTCCTTTGATCCGTCCCGAAGCGCCAATTGTTGGTACAGGTTTAGAGCGTCAGGTAGCTTCAGATTCTAGAGTATTGATTAATGCTGAAGGAGATGGAACTGTAGAATATGTTGATGCAAACATCATTACTATCAAATACGACCGTACTGAAGAAGAAAGAATGGTAAGTTTTGATGCTGATGAGAAAACATACAACTTAATTAAATTTAGAAAAACCAATCAGGGAACAAGTATCAACCTAAAACCAATCGTGAGAAAAGGTGACAGAGTGGTTCTTGGTCAGGTATTATCAGAAGGATATGCGACTCAAAATGGTGAATTAGCTTTAGGTAGAAACTTAAAAGTTGCGTTCATGCCATGGAAAGGGTATAACTTTGAGGATGCCATTGTAATTTCTGAGAAAGTAGTTCGTGATGATATTTTTACTTCTATCCACGTTGATGATTATTCATTAGAGGTTAGAGATACTAAGTTAGGAAATGAAGAGTTAACAAACGATATTCCTAACGTTTCTGAAGAAGCTACTAAAGATTTAGATGAAAACGGTATGATCAGAATTGGAGCAGAGGTTAAACCTGGCGACATTCTAATTGGAAAAATTACACCAAAAGGAGAATCAGATCCTACTCCGGAAGAGAAATTGCTTCGTGCAATCTTCGGGGATAAAGCAGGAGATGTAAAAGATGCTTCATTAAAAGCTTCTCCATCTTTACATGGTGTAGTTCTTGACAAAAAATTATTTGCAAGAGCCGTAAAAGATAAACGTAAACGTACTCAGGATAAGGATGCTTTAGGCGCTTTAGAAATGGAGTTCGAAACTAAATTTGTTGAATTAAAAGACAGATTGGTGGAGAAATTATTCCTGATTGTAAACGGAAAAACATCTCAGGGTGTAATGAATGATTTGGGTGAAGAAGTTTTACCAAAAGGTAAAAAATATACTCAAAAAATGCTTTACGCAGTAGAGGATTTTGCTCACTTAAGCAAAGGTCAATGGGTTGCTGATGATGCTACTAATAAAATGGTTAATGATTTAATTCATAACTATAAAATTAAGCTAAACGACTTACAAGGATCTTTAAGAAGAGAAAAATTCACCATTACAGTTGGAGATGAATTACCATCTGGAATCCTGAAATTAGCGAAAATTTATATCGCTAAGAAACGTAAACTGAAAGTAGGGGATAAAATGGCAGGACGTCACGGTAACAAAGGTATTGTTGCAAGAATCGTTCGTCATGAAGATATGCCTTTCCTTGAAGACGGAACACCGGTTGATATCGTATTGAATCCACTTGGGGTACCTTCACGTATGAACATTGGTCAGATTTATGAGACTGTTCTTGGATGGGCTGGTATGAACTTGGGTAGAAAATTTGCTACTCCAATTTTTGACGGTGCATCTTTAGATCAAATCAATGAATTAACTGATGAGGCTGGAGTACCACGTTTTGGACATACACATCTTTATGATGGTGGTACTGGAGAGCGTTTCCATCAAGCTGCAACTGTGGGTGTGATTTACATGCTTAAATTAGGACACATGGTTGATGATAAGATGCACGCACGTTCTATCGGACCATACTCGTTGATCACTCAACAACCACTTGGAGGTAAAGCTCAATTTGGAGGTCAGCGTTTTGGAGAGATGGAGGTTTGGGCACTTGAGGCTTATGGAGCATCAAGTACACTACGTGAGATCTTAACAGTTAAATCGGATGACGTTATTGGTAGAGCTAAAACTTACGAGGCTATCGTTAAGGGTGAGTCTATGCCAGAACCAGGATTACCTGAATCATTCAATGTATTGATGCATGAATTGAAAGGTCTTGGACTTGACATTCGTTTAGAAGAATAATAAAGTTTTCAGTTACAGTCTCAGTATTCAGTTCAACACTGAAAGCTGAGACTGAAGCTGTTTATGAAAATAAAAGTTTTTAGGATTTATACCCGTAACCCGTTCCGATTTTTTATTTAAAGCTGAAAAGTTTTATAATTAGCACTTCAAAATTGACGTTTGAAGTTTAGAGAAGTAATCCGAGGTAGCGACTTAATAGTCTACTTTTTCAAGAGTAACTTATAAGTTAAAATCAATTTTTTAATTGCAGATAAATCAATAGTAAAAACTATGATGAATAATAGAAATAATAATAAAGATAAAAATCCGGTTAAGAGATTTAATAAAATTTCAATTGGATTGGCTTCACCTGAATCTATCTTGAAAGAATCAAGAGGAGAGGTTTTGAAACCAGAAACTATCAACTACAGAACTCACAAACCAGAGCGTGACGGACTTTTCTGTGAAAGAATCTTCGGACCTGTTAAGGATTTTGAGTGTGCTTGTGGAAAATATAAAAGAATTCGTTACAAAGGTATTATTTGCGACCGTTGTGGTGTTGAAGTTACCGAGAAAAAAGTACGTCGTGACAGAGTAGGACACATCAACCTTGTTGTGCCAATTGCTCATATCTGGTACTTCCGTTCTCTTCCAAATAAAATTGGTTATATCCTTGGTCTTCCATCTAAGAAATTAGATATGATCATTTACTACGAGAGATATGTAGTAATTCAGGCTGGTATTGCTAAGAATGCAGATGGAGAATCTTTACAAAGATTAGATTTCTTAACTGAAGAAGAATATTTGAATATCTTAGATACTCTTCCGCAAGAAAATCAATATTTAGATGATATGGATCCTAATAAATTTGTTGCCAAAATGGGAGCAGAATGTATTATGGATTTATTAGCACGTATCGATTTGGATGAGTTGTCTTACCAATTAAGACACAGCGCTAATAACGAAACATCTAAACAACGTAAAACGGAAGCTTTAAAAAGATTACAAGTTGTGGAGTCTTTCCGTGAGTCTAACTTAAACCGCGAGAATCGTCCTGAGTGGATGATTATGAAAGTGGTTCCAGTTATCCCACCAGAATTACGTCCGCTTGTACCACTTGATGGAGGTCGTTTTGCAACTTCAGATTTGAATGACTTATACCGTCGTGTAATTATCCGTAACAACCGTTTGAAAAGATTAATGGAGATTAAAGCTCCAGAGGTTATCTTAAGAAACGAAAAACGTATGTTACAAGAATCTGTAGATTCATTATTTGATAACACTCGTAAAGCTTCTGCTGTTAAAACAGAATCTAACAGACCATTAAAATCATTATCTGATTCCTTAAAAGGTAAGCAAGGACGTTTCCGTCAAAACTTACTTGGAAAACGTGTGGATTATTCTGCTCGTTCGGTAATTGTTGTTGGTCCTGAATTAAAATTATTCGAATGCGGATTGCCAAAAGATATGGCATCTGAGTTATACAAACCTTTTGTTATCCGTAAATTGATTGAAAGAGGTATTGTTAAGACTGTAAAATCTGCTAAGAAAATTATAGACAAAAAAGAGCCTGTAGTTTGGGATATCCTTGAGAATGTAATTAAAGGTCACCCGGTATTACTTAACCGTGCTCCTACCTTACACAGACTTGGTATCCAGGCTTTCCAGCCAAAATTAATTGAAGGAAAAGCGATCCAGTTACACCCATTAGTATGTACGGCTTTCAACGCCGATTTTGATGGGGATCAGATGGCGGTTCACTTACCATTAGGACCAGAGGCTATTTTAGAGGCACAATTATTAATGTTGGCTTCTCACAATATCTTGAACCCTGCAAATGGTGCTCCAATTACTGTACCTTCTCAGGATATGGTCTTGGGTCTATATTATATGACCAAAGAACGTATCTCTACACCAGAACATGTAATTTTAGGTCAAGACTTAACTTTCTATTCTGCTGAAGAAGTAAATATTGCATTAAACGAAGGAAGATTAGAATTGAATGCTCGTGTGAAAATTAGAGCAAAAGATTTTAATGAAGCCGGAGAATTGGTATATAAAATTATCCAAACAACTGCAGGACGTGTATTATTTAACGAAGTAGTACCTGAAGCAGCCGGATATATCAATGATGTATTGACTAAGAAAAACCTTAGAGATATTATTGGACACATTTTAAGTGTGACTAATGTACCTACTACTGCTGCTTTCTTGGACAATATGAAAGATATGGGGTATAAATTCGCATTTAGAGGAGGTTTATCATTCTCTTTAGGTGATATTAGAATTCCAGAGCAAAAAACAAAATTAATTGCAGATGCCAGAGAGCAAGTTGAAGGTATTTCTGTGAATTATAACATGGGTCTTATTACCAATAACGAGCGTTACAACCAGGTTATTGACGTATGGACTTCAGCAAATGCTCAGTTGACAGAATTAGCAATGAAAAATATTAGAGAAGACCAACAAGGTTTCAACTCTGTATATATGATGCTTGACTCTGGGGCGAGGGGTTCTAAGGAACAGATTCGTCAGTTAACTGGTATGCGTGGTTTGATGGCTAAGCCTAAAAAATCTACTGCCGGTGGTGGTGAGATTATTGAAAACCCGATTCTTTCTAACTTTAAGGAAGGTCTTTCGATCCTTGAGTACTTCATTTCTACTCACGGTGCTCGTAAAGGACTTGCCGATACGGCCCTTAAAACTGCCGATGCCGGATACTTGACAAGAAGGCTTCATGACGTATCACAAGATGTTATTGTAAACATCGAAGATTGTGGTACCCTTAGAGGTGTTGAAGTTTCTGCTTTGAAGAAAAATGAGGAAATTGTTGAATCTTTAGGAGAAAGAATTTTAGGACGTGTTGCATTGCAAGATGTTATTAATCCTCTTACTAATGAAGTTCTGGTTGAATCCGGACAACAAATTACTGAAGCGATCATGAGAGTTATCGAAGCTTCTCCGATTGAAAGAGTAGAGGTTAGATCTCCATTAACTTGTGAGGCTTTAAAAGGTATTTGTGCCAAATGTTACGGTAGAAACTTAGCTACTGGTAAGATGACACAAAGAGGTGAAGCTGTCGGAGTTATTGCAGCTCAGTCTATTGGAGAGCCAGGTACACAGTTAACACTTCGTACCTTCCACGTTGGAGGGGTTGCCGGAGGTATTTCTGAAGAATCTAGTATTGTTACAAGATTCAACGGTAGACTTGAGATTGAAGATTTAAAAACTGTAAAAGGTGAGGATAGTGAAGGTAATGCGGTAGATATCGTAGTATCACGTTCAACTGAATTAAAATTAGTTGACGAGAAAACTGGAATCGTTTTAAATACACATAATATCCCTTACGGATCTAGTATTTTCGTTAAGGATGGTGAGGTAGTTACTAAAGGATCTGTGATCTGTAAGTGGGATCCATATAATGGTGTAATTGTTTCTGAATTCACAGGTAAGATCGCTTACGAGGATTTAGAGCAAGGACAATCGTTCATGGTGGAGATCGATGAGCAAACAGGATTCCAGGAAAAAGTAATTTCTGAGGCTAGAAATAAAAAATTAATTCCAACTTTATTGGTTTACGGTAAAGAAGGTGAATTGATTCGTTCGTATAACTTACCAGTAGGAGCCCACCTTATGGTTGAGAACGGTGAGAAAATTAAAGCAGGTAAAGTATTGGTAAAAATCCCACGTCGTTCTTCTAAAGCAGGAGATATCACGGGAGGTCTACCAAGAATTACTGAGCTTCTTGAGGCTCGTAACCCTTCTAACCCAGCGGTTGTTTCTGAAATTGACGGTGTTGTATCTTTTGGAAAAATCAAAAGAGGTAACCGTGAGATTGTTATCGAATCTAAATTTGGTGAGATTAAAAAGTATTTAGTTAAACTTTCAAGCCAGATCTTAGTACAGGAAAATGACTTCGTAAGAGCAGGAGTACCATTGTCTGACGGTGCAATTACACCGGATGATATTTTAAGAATTCAAGGACCAGCTGCTGTTCAACAGTACCTAGTAAATGAAATTCAAGAGGTATACCGTTTACAAGGGGTAAAAATTAATGACAAGCACTTTGAGGTAGTTATTCGTCAAATGATGCGTAAAGTAAGGGTTCAGGATCCGGGAGATACATTATTTTTAGAAGATCAATTGATTCACACTAAAGATTTCATCGTTCAAAACGATAAATTATATGGTATGAAAGTAGTTGAAGATTCTGGAGACTCTGCCGTATTGAAACCAGGTCAGATTATTTCGCCTCGTGATTTACGTGATGAGAACTCATTGCTAAAACGAAATGATAAAAATCTTGTTGTAGCAAGAGACGTAATTACTGCAACTGCAACGCCAGTTTTACAAGGTATTACAAGAGCTTCGCTACAAACTAAATCATTCATCTCTGCTGCTTCCTTCCAGGAAACAACAAAAGTACTTAACGAAGCTGCTGTAGCTGGTAAAGTAGATGACTTAGAAGGATTGAAAGAAAATGTAATTGTTGGACACAGAATTCCTGCGGGAACTGGTATGAGAGAATACGATAACACTATTGTAGGATCTAAAGACGATTACAATGAAATGATGGCTAATAAAGAAGAATACATTTATTAATTAGGAAACTATGAGTAATCCGAAACAACAACAAGAGCAAATCAATATTGAGTTAGACGAAACAATTGCAGAGGGAATTTATTCTAATCTTGCCATTATCAATCACTCATCATCAGAGTTTGTTTTAGATTTTGTAAGCATTATGCCGGGTATTCCTAAAGCCAAGGTAAAGTCAAGAATTGTTTTGACACCACAACATGCTAAGAGATTATTAAAAGCAATTGGTGAGAATATTCATCGTTTTGAAGCCGCTCATGGCGAGATCAAAGAGACAGAACAAGCACCAATCCCGCTTAATTTTGGTCCAACAGGACAAGCATAAATTCTTAAAGCCCCATTTTTTAATGGGGCTTTTTTATTTCAAGTAAAATCACAATAGATGTATTTCAACGGATTTAGCCTTCCTTTGGTCGGATAAATTTCCTGTTTGGGATTTATTATCCTAAATTGGTTTCTCCTAATAAAATGGGATTAATTTGGTGGATATAATAAACTATTAAGGTTGCATTAATTCAAATTAAAAAAAAGCGCTAACTATTAGCGCTTTTTTTATGCATTTCTGTGTCGTTTTTATCCAGCAATAGTATTCTGGGCTAAAATTATTTTATCTTCTTCCCAACCTTTTTACCAGAAATGTACTCTATATAAGTAAATAAGGATCTGAAAGAGATCTTAACTTAAAAAAGTGCGATATGAAAAAGAAATTCACCCTAGCAATAGCAAGTCCTTGTTCTGAAAATTTTAATAAAATGATTCCCAATGCAACAGGTTCGTTTTGTAATTCATGTGCGAAAAACGTAATTGATTTGAGTAAAAAATCAAATGCTGAAGTAGCTAAATTCATCGCAGAGACAAAAGATACCAATATTTGTGCCCGCTTGCGGGCAGCACAATTAGATCATGAGTTTGAACATCATCAGACATCGGGAATTAATAAGCTGAAATACGCCGCAGTAGCCGCTTCACTTTTATTGGCTTCCAATGTATCGGGACAGGAAAAAACGAGCGTTAAAACTGAAATAGTGAGTCCAAAACCAGGCAAGCATTTAATGGGTAAAGTTGCCTATCATCATAATGTTAGAGAGGAATTATTGATAACAGTTAAGGGAAAATTATTAGATGCTACCACAAATAAGCCATTTGCCCGAAAAAACTACCCAAATTTAGAACTAAGAATTAATGATTCTGAAAACACCTATAGAATAAATGCTAAAACCGGAGAGTTTTCTATTGCTGTAAAAGTTTTAAAAAGCAGCAAAAGTCTAATAGTTACCATAACAGGTGATGATTATTACCTTTCAAAAGAAATACCTTTTGCAATAGAGTCCGTTAAGAATAATATTTTAGTGCAAGATATCATTGTTGGGGAAGGAGAACTTACTAAAATTATGATTGCCGGAGGATTAGGCATCAACTATAAGTAATATCTTTTGGGATTTAATAAAAAAGGCTGTCTTAATTTTTAGACAGCCTTTTTAGGTATTTTTCTTTTAAAGAAAATATTAATCAAATTCCGAGGTAAAGAATAACTTCACACTTGGATATTTGTTTTGAGTCATTTGAATTGTAAAGTCAGAATCAGCTAAGAAAACTAATTGGCCGTATTTATCATGAGCGAGGAATTTCTGTTTGATACGTTTGAATTCTTTGAATTCATCATTTTTAGCATCATCAGGTTTTACCCAGCACGCTTTATGAACCGGGAAGTTTTCATAGGTACATTTAGCGCCATATTCATGCTCTAAACGATATTGGATAACCTCATATTGAAGCGCTCCAACAGTTCCAATTACTTTACGGTTGTTCATCTCCAGTGTAAATAACTGCGCCACACCTTCATCCATTAACTGATCAACTCCTTTTTCTAATTGCTTAGCTTTCATAGGATCAGCATTGTTGATGTATCTAAAGTGCTCTGGAGAGAAACTCGGAATTCCTTTGAAACTCATGATTTCACCTTCTGTTAGCGTATCACCAATTTTAAAGTTTCCTGTATCGTGCAGACCAACAATATCCCCTGGATATGAAATATCAACGATTTCTTTTTTCTCAGCAAAAAAGGCATTTGGGCTGGAGAATTTTAAATTTTTCTTTTGGCGAACATGGTAATAGGGTTTGTTTCTTTCGAAAGTTCCCGAAACGATTTTAATAAATGCCAAACGGTCTCTGTGTTTTGGATCCATATTAGCGTGGATTTTAAAAACAAAACCAGTCATTTTTTCTTCAGTAGGATCTACCAGGCGAGTTTCAGAATCTTTTGGTCTTGGAGAGGGAGCGATTGTTACAAAACAATCCAGGAGTTCGCGAACTCCAAAATTATTCAAGGCCGAACCAAAAAATACAGGCTGCAGTTTTCCATCTAAATAATCCTGACGATCAAATTTTGGATATACTTCATCGATGAGTTCCAATTCTTCACGCAATCTATCAGCTGGTTTTGCGCCAATAATTTTTTCCAGTTCAGGGCTTTGAACATCAGAGAAAGCAATAGTTTCTTCGATGTTTTTACGGCTGTCTCCACTAAAAAGATTAATGTTTTGCTCCCATAAATTGTAAATTCCCTGAAAGTCATACCCCATACCAATAGGGAAACTCAAAGGAGTAACCGTTAGACCTAGTTTTTGCTCTACTTCATCCATTAAGTCAAAAGCATCTTTTCCTTCACGGTCTAATTTATTGATGAAAACAATCATCGGGATATTTCTCATTCTACAAACAGCTACTAATTTTTCCGTTTGTTCCTCGACCCCTTTTGCAACGTCGATTACAACAATAACACTGTCAACAGCTGTTAAAGTTCTAAAAGTATCTTCGGCAAAATCCTTGTGTCCGGGAGTATCAAGAATGTTGATTTTTTTCTCTTTATAATTAAAAGCAAGTACGGATGTTGAAACCGAAATACCTCTTTGGCGTTCGATTTCCATGAAATCACTGGTTGCTCCTTTTTTAATTTTATTGTTTTTTACAGCTCCTGCTTCCTGAATTGCCCCTCCAAATAACAATAACTTCTCTGTTAGAGTTGTTTTACCGGCATCGGGATGCGATATAATTCCAAATGTTCTTCTGCGTTGTATTTCTTTTAAAAAGCTCATATTTCGTATAAATAGGTTGCAAAAGTACTATTAATTACGGCTTAATAAAAATATTCACTTCTTAAATTAGGAAGTCTTTGGTTTTATTAAAGATAAATTCGAAACAAAAAAAGGGCTGTCTTTTTAGAACAGCCCTGAAATTATTAATTTTTAAATTATTGATTAAGTGACCAAACAGTATATCCTTTTGGCGGACATTGAATTTTTACCCATTTATCAGCCTGTGTTGTTGGATACCAAGTAGATGCTCCGGTGAAATCCTTAATTTGAGCGTTTGTCCAATTGGTCTGAATCCATCGTTCTTGCCACGAATTTGAATTGTTGATGTAAACTACCAATCCAGGATTTCCGTTATATCCATTTCTTCTGGCCACATATTCATCATCATCTGAATATAAAATTGAAGTGGTACCCGTTGCTTTGTTGTTATGAATCCAGATCAGGTTGTTTAATTTGTTTTTATCGAGCCATTCCTCGTAATCTCTATAGAATATTGTTGGATACCCTTCGTGAGTCAGGATATAAGAATAGGCTAGTAGTTTATTAGAAATTTCGTCTGTATCATGATTGGTTACAAATGTCACGGCTTTGTATGGATTTCTCTTCCACATCATATCATCATTTAAGAGAGCCAGATTATTTCCGTCAAAAGCATCATTCATTTTATAATAACACGCAAAATCAAAAACAGAACTATTGGCATTATTAGCCCAGTCATTGAGTACATTTACATTGGAATCCCATAATTCCCCCACCGAGAAACCCCCTACATTCGCATTCCATGCATTTACAACCCAGGCGCCAAATCCTTTGACGTAATCAAATCTCCAGCCGTCAAATTTCATGGTATTTTTATAATATTTACCCACTGCGTCAGCTCTTAGCCAAAGCCAATCCTGTACATGAGGATTTGCGTGGCACAAATCAGGGAAACCGCCAAAAGCACCTTCGTCATTATTGCCGTAACTATTTTTATAAAAGTCATTATAATTACGGGTGAATTTTCCTGAAGCAACCCCACTAAAATTGGTCCAGGTATTGGTTCCTGTAAAGGGATTTGCTTCAGATTGTCCGCCACTATTGTGATTAATGACAATATCAGCATATACCTTTATATTTTGGGCATGTGCATTGGTAATTAAACTCACCAGTTCGGTTTTGGAACCAAAACGGGTTTCGACAGATCCATTTTGATTATAATCTCCAAAATCAAAGTAATCAGTTGGATCGTATCCCATAGAAAAAGCTCCGTTTTGAGCCTTAGAGGCTGGCGGAAGCCAAATAGATCCAATTCCTGCATTACCCCAGGCGGCTACTTTACCACTTAGGGTGTTCCACCAATTTCCACCCGATGGAACATCCCAATAAAAAGCCTGCATCATAACCCCACCTCCGGGATTATCGACGTATTTTCCCGTTTGGGAGGAACTGGAAGTTCCCGTGCTAAAAGGTTTTCCCTCGTGATGCGTAACATTAATGATTTCAAATTGCTCACTCTTTGCCTGTGATTCCGCTTGGTTTGTTTCGTTTTGCGAGCAGCAATAAAACAATGCAGCGCTTACTGCAAGCAAATACATCTTTACAATAGGTTTTTTCATAATAAGATTTGGTTTAGGTTAGATAATAAAGTTTTTAATTTGATATTTATTAAAGGTTTTACAATGGTTATTCGTAATTTTTATATCTAATAATTATCAATTATTCATCTAAAGTATAGGTTTTTTGATTCGGTTTGTTTTTATAGGAAAATATTTATGTCACGAAAACGTTGTAGTATTGATAACTTTTTTTATTTCATCAAAAGTTTGCTTCTTTTAAATCGATTTAAAATATTGCTCAAATAGGTCTTTGTGAGTGTTCTGGCAAGGATTTAGGCCTTTTTTTAAAGAGATTAATCGCATGGAAAGAGTTCTTCTATATGAAATTCAGCGATCATCCCTATAATTTTTTGTTAATAGTATAGCCGATAGTTGTATTATGTAATTGAATTGTTATTTTTGTTCGTTATAAGTTAAAAAGAACTAGATCTTAATTATTTAGTATTTTCAGTAGAATATAGGGGAAATACATTTAAAGTGATTGTGGTTTAAAACGAAATTCTAAAGCAAGATTCAAATTAAATTTAAAATAATGTTATTAAAAAAATTACAGTTAAAAACAATTGATTACAAATTAGTGTTGACAATGTGTTTTTTATTTTTTTTCAACTCAATCATTTCGGCTCAGGAAATTATTAAAGATACTGTGATCCAGAAACCAGTTCAACTACAAAGTGGACAGAAGCAAAAAGTTGACGGTATTATAGCCAATGTGGGAGATTATATTGTTTTAGATTCAGATATTGATAAGGCATATTTAGAAATTAGTGCTCAGGGAGGTTCTGTAAAAGATATTACAAGATGCCAGATGCTTGGTAAACTTTTAGAAGATAAATTGTACGCGCACCAGGCGATTCAGGATAGTATCGTTGTGAGTGATGCAGAGATAAGAGGCATGATGGATGACCGATTGAATTATATGATTCAGCAGGTAGGAGATATCAATAAAGTGGTTGCTTATTATAAGAAAAATTCGGTAGAAGAATTTAAAACTTATTTTTCCGATATCTTAAAGGAGCAAAAATTAGCTTCTGAAATGACCAAGAAAATTGTTGACGCAGTAGAAATTACACCTGAGGAAGTTCGTAATTTCTTTAAGAAAATACCAAAAGAGGAATTGCCAACTTTTGGAGCTGAAATGGAAGTAGCACAAATCGTGGTAGAACCTAAAGTTTCTGCAGAAGATGAGCAAAAGGTAAAAGACAGATTAAACGCTATTAGAAAAGATGTTTTGGAAGGATCTAGTTTTGCTACCAAAGCAGTTTTGTATTCGCAAGATCCGGGATCCTCGCCAAATGGAGGGTTTTATAAAATGACCAGAAAAACTCCATTTGTAAAAGAGTTTAAAGATGTTGCTTTTAGTTTAGGTGAAGGCGAGATTTCAGAACCTTTTAAAACTAATTTTGGATATCATATTATTATGGTAGACAAAATAAAAGGACAGGAAGTGGAGTTACGTCATATTTTAATTGCACCTACAGTTTCTGAGACAGCTTTGAAAGATGCAAAAGAGAGAATTACCAATATCAGAAATAAAATAGAAAACAAAGAAATTACTTTTGCTGAGGCTGCCAGAACTGAATCTGATGAGAAAGAGACAAGAGCAAACGGTGGAACATTGATCAATCCTAATACTCAGGATACACGTTTTGAGTTAACTAAAATGGATCCAACTCTATACAGCCAGGTTTCTAATCTGAAGGATAATGAAATTTCTCAGCCGGTTTTAAATACAGATGATAAAGGTAAAAAGACTTACAAGCTTATTACTATCACCAATAGAATTGATGCCCATACGGCTGATTATGCTAAGGATTATACTAAGATTAAAGAATTAGCATTGAAAGAAAAACAAATCACAACAATCTCAAAGTGGTTTGATACTAAAATAAAAGATACTTACATTAAAATTATTGGAGAGTACAGAGATTGTAATTTTGTGTACAACTGGTTGAAAAAATAAGTTTTATTAAATAAATAAAAAGAGTTAGTTTTATGAATTCATAAAGCTAACTCTTTTCAATTTTAAAAATATATCTAAATGTCTGACGTAGCAGCAATTCATAATTTAGTTCAGAAACGAAATGAATTAAAAACCGAAATAGCAAAAATCATTGTAGGCCAGGATGAAGTTGTAGACCAAATTTTGCTTTGTATATTTTCCGGCGGACACGCACTTTTGATAGGTGTTCCGGGATTGGCAAAAACGTTAATGATCAATACTTTGGCGCAAGCCTTAGGATTAGATTTTAAAAGAATTCAGTTTACGCCTGATTTAATGCCGTCTGATATTTTAGGAAGTGAAATTCTGGATGAAAACAGACAGTTTAAATTTATAAAAGGACCCATCTTCTCAAATATCATTTTAGCCGATGAGATCAACAGAACACCGCCAAAAACACAGGCCGCTTTACTGGAAGCCATGCAGGAACGCTCAGTGACCATTGCAGGGCAAAACTATAAATTAGATTTACCTTATTTTGTATTAGCCACTCAAAACCCAATTGAGCAGGAAGGGACTTATCCCTTGCCGGAAGCGCAATTAGACCGTTTTATGTTTGCTATAAAGCTAGAATACCCAACTTTTGAAGAAGAAGTTCAGGTAGTAAAACGAACAACTTCTGATGCTAAAACAACTATCAATCCACTCTTTACGGCTCAGGAAATTATCGATTTTCAGCATTTGATTCGCAGAATACCTGTTGCCGATAATGTGATTGAATATGCTGTAACCCTGGTGAGTAAAACACGTCCAGATAATGCATTGTCGAATGATTTTGTAAAAAATTACCTGGATTGGGGAGCAGGACCAAGAGCCTCTCAAAACTTAATTTTAGCTGCAAAAGCCCACGCGGCTTTTAATGGAAAATTCTCACCGGACATAGAAGATGTAAAAGCAGTTGCAACGGGAATATTACGACACAGAATTATTAAAAACTACAAAGCAGATGCGGAAGGAATAACCGAAGAAGTTATCATCCAGAAGTTGATGTAAATATATAAAAGCCTGATATTAAAAAAATATCAGGCTTTTTTTTGTCTATTTTGGAATCCTGGTTTCGTTGATTAATCGAACAGATTTATTTTGAAAAAGCTTTATTAGAAGTACTTCTGCAAGTGAAGTATATTTTTTATTGTCGCACTCGTACCACCAATAGGAGTGATATTGAATGTTATTTTTCTCCATTCGAACAAAACATATTTCTTCGTTGTTTTTTTTGATCACTTTGGATTCAATAATTTTATACCCCGTTCCTGTCCAGCAAACCAAAGGATTGTGCGACGGAGTTTTAATATAGATAAGTTTTTCATGAGTTACAATTTTAAAAACTTCTGGACTTATCCAGATTCCTTTTTCAAGATTATAAGTTGCATTTAAATTTTCGAGCAAATTATGTTTCAATTCTTTTTTGATTTCTAAGCTGGTTACCAGTACAATTGAAAATGCTATTGAAATAAGAAAGAAGGCAGATTTATTAGAATTTGAATGAAGTGTTTCTTCTTGATCCGGTTTGAAAAAACCAATGAAGAATAACATTGGTATAATTTGATAAAATGCAAAACAAAGTAAACCAATAGTGTAATGTAGAGTATTCTCTTCTGTGCAATTAAATAAAATTAAAGTTACGATTCTAAAATAATTCGAAATGATATTGAATAAAATCACCATAAAACAGAACAGAAAGATTTGTTTTATATTGAAATATTTATGTTGTTTTCGTTCTTCCAGAGTCAGTAAAAAAGCTCCAACTAGCAAACCGGTTTTAAACATCGACAATCCCATACATGCCGTATCTATAGTGATTTTCGCATTGTTGATAAAAAAATTAACACCTTCGATCTTTGTTATTGGGATGAAATCTTTTAAAGTCAGATATACGCCGTAACAAAGAGTTTGTTTGATTTCTACAGTCAAATAATCAAAAAAAGTACTGAAAACAGATGAGAATAATAAAATACAGATAAAGGCGATGAATGAAAATTTTCCGGTAAGACTATAATATAAAAAGCAGGCTAGCAATGCCAAAGCTAAAAAATGCAAAGATTTGGTATGCAAACGAAAGCTTATAAATTCTAATGCAAAAATTAAAACTAAAAGAGGGTAGCTTATATTAAATGAAGTTTTTCTACCCCCAATTAGAAACAATACGATTGAAAATACAATTCCGAAGAGATTACTATCAAGCCCGGACATCACTATATTGGCATTTAGAGCCAATAAGCAAATCAGAATAAGTATCGCAATTGCGTTTTTGTATTGAAATATAATATTCATTAGATAGTTTGCTTTTTGTTTTTTCTGTAATAGAAGAAAAGTATTGTAGATCCCAGAATAATCAGTAACCATTCGTGTGGTTCAGGAACAGCGCCATCGTTGTTTATAGAGGCATTTCCTAGTGTGTCAACGTTTTTCTCAATTCCGTTATTTTTGTAATCTGCATCAGTTTCAAGAACGATTAAAGAAGATATAGGCGTTACAATATTGGCGTCTTTTGCCAGATCTACATATTGGTTTTGAACCAGTGAATCGTTCTGAATTTTGACTTGCTGGTCTAATACTTTTCCAAAAGCATACATTCTGTAAATATGATTTGGTCCATTGCTTTTAGTAGCGCTGGTTTGCGCGCTTTCTACAATCGAAATATTTGAAGGTTCTATATTGACCGTGTTTGCTTCTGTTTTAAATAAAATAAATTGATTTTTATCAATGAGTTCTAAGCTGTTTTTTAAGCTGGTTTGAAAATAATCTACATATTTTTGCTCCTTGACAGTCTGCCAAAACGGGTTGATATCCGATGAGATATTAATGACTTTTAAATTTCTCTCTTTTGTTTGGGTTCTTATTTTCTTTAAATAACGGGAATCTTCAAGTTCTTCAAAATTGGCCGAAAATGTACCGCATTTTGTAATGATTAAGCTCTTCGGAGTCATTTTATAAAGAGGCAGTAAAGAATATTGCAGATCTTCAAATTCTAATGCGATAGCTTTAAAATTGTCTTTGTTGATTTCTTTTTTTTGTCCATTTAGGATAACAAACAAATTCGTTTTATTTAAGTCCACAAAAGATTCTATTTGTTTGGTTGTCCAGCTGCTATTCAGGTCTAGTATAATTTCAGAAGGTCTAAACGCGATAGCTGTTTTCTCAATGTCTCTGACCTTATAAACTTTATCTTTCCAGACAAAGGAATTTGATTCTAGAGTTTTAGATAATGGCATAGTGGCTTCCCAGTGGTCTAGTCCTTTGGATTGATTGATGTAGTAATCCTTATTAAGCTCAAAATCTTTGCTGGTTTCTATTTTTGTATTTCCAACGCTCTGGATTCTTGATATGGTTTGGGCATTGGAAATATTCGGGCCTTTTATAGATAGACTTTGGTATTTCATTTGATTGTCTTCCACTTTTAAAGGAGTTGTAAAACCACATTTAAAGGTGCGTGGGGTTTTATAGTTAATGGGAAAAACCCTGACAACCACTTTATTTCCTTCTTTCCATTGCATTAAAGAGGGATCGCGGTATTCTACACCAACAATTTGTTTGTACGCCGCTTTCGCTTTTTCTTTTGTAGTGAGAACTCCTTTTCTTTCCATTCCGTTTACCCATAATGATAAGGATGTTGCCACAGAACCTTCCGGTAATTGAAAAGAATAAATAGCCTCCTTGTCGTTTCTCGAGGATTCTTGCTCGCAGGCAATTTTCATTGTGATCTCCGTATAGGCCAAGCGTGCTTGGGGATAGATTTTTACATCTTCTTTAATGCTTTTGGTAAATAAATCATCTCCGCTCCATAATTGTTCCTCGGTTTCTAATCGTTTATCAAAGTTTGATTTTAGAATGTTTATTTTATCATCGTAATCCAGATTAAGGTCCTGGCAAAACAAATAGGCAATAGATATAAACGGATTATGAGTTTTACGCTCGTTGAATTGTTTGCTGCCAAAGGAATTAAAAGTGCTAAAAGAAAATATATCGTGAAGCGGAATGTATACGAGGTCTTTTTTTAATAGAATTTCGTTAAAAAAATTAGGTTTTAAATTCTGAGAAACGGAGATGTAATGTGGCAGCTCATTGTTTTGGTCAAATGAATTGATAGTATTCAATTGAGTTATTTTTCTGCTTTCAATATTTAATCCTACAGTAAAGAGGATCATGCTAGTTAATACCACCAAAAATCCTCCGCTAAAACAAACAGCATAATTTTTATTGTTATTGAGATATCCAATAATGGTGATTGTATGGATAATAATAACAAGGGCCGGTACCAAGCCATAGAAACCTACTCCTAAAGCTATAAGTCCCATAAAAGAGAATGGCATAATGGGAATGAGGTAAATCGCAAAATATAAGATGATTGAGAACGATACCCCATTTATGAAAAAGGCGATAGAGGTATTTGCTTTTTGATCTGAATTTCTGTAAATAAAAAAATTAGAGAGACAAAAAGCCAAAGTGGCTAAATAAACCCATAGGGGCAGATCCTGAAAAACAGGAATAAATGTATTTAAACTAAAGCAGCCAATAAACCAGTTTAGGACAAGGAAAGGAACTAAGTGAATATAGGTTTGCCTTTTTCTAAGAATTAAAAAAGAAACTCCAACTCCATATACAAATTCGAATATGAGACTTAGTACATCAATGGATTGATAATTACGAAAATGATGCTCTTGAGAGAGAAGAGCAATAATTAGGAAAATGCTGCTTAGCAGTGTTACAATTAAACTAATTACTACTCCTGGTTTTTGAGTGTAATATTCTAAAATATCTAATTTGTGTTTCATAGTTGTATTTATTTAAAAGTACTTTGAATTGCAAAGCTATAAAATAATTTGATTTACAAGTTTTTTATTTGATTTTTTTTGGATGGAATGAAAAATGGAAAATGAGCAATTGATTTTTCTAAAAATGTAGAAGAAAAAGTGGGAATAAAGGATCACTATAACGTTATAATTACTTATTTAGAACCATTCTTTGCTTAAATAGAGGTAAAATCTGACTTCATTTATAACAGCAAATTCCGACTTTGTTAAAGAAAAGATTTTAAAATATCAATAATTTATTTTTTTAATTCAAAATTGATATTTTGACAAAAACAAGCAGTGAAAATCGTTTTTTAGCAATAATAATTTTTGAAAAGGCGACTTCTATTATATTTTTTTTAATTGTCGGCTTTAATACCTAAATTTGCGTACAAAAAAATAAAATACCTAGAAAAGACTTTTATTATGAATATTTATCAGGATTACATCCAAGAAATTGAAGAACGAAAAGGTCAAGGGCTTAACCCGAAACCAATTGATGGCGCTGAATTATTAAGCGAAATCATTGAACAAATTAAAGATGTGAATAATGAGTACAGAGAAGATTCTCTGAACTTTTTTATTTATAATGTTGTACCAGGTACTACTAGTGCAGCCGGTACGAAAGCTAAGTTTTTGAAGGAAATTATTCTCGGTCAATCCGAAGTAAAAGAAATAACACCTGCTTTTGCTTTTGAGTTATTATCACACATGAAAGGCGGGCCTTCAATTGAAGTGCTGTTGGATTTAGCGCTTGGTGATCATACTTCTATTGCAAAACAAGCAGGAGATGTTCTTAAGACACAGGTTTACCTTTATGAGGCAGACACAGACCGTCTTAAAGAAGCATTTAAAAATGGTAATCCAATTGCTATTGAAATTCTTAAAAGTTACGCACAGGCAGAGTTTTTTACCTCACTGCCAGAAGTAGTTGAAGAAATTAAAGTAGTTACTTATATCGCTGGTGAAGGAGATATTTCGACAGATTTACTTTCTCCGGGTAACCAGGCGCACTCACGTTCTGACCGTGAACTTCATGGTAAATGTATGATTACGCCTCAGGCTCAGGAGGAAATCAAAGCATTACAGGCAAAACATCCTGACGCGAGCGTTATGTTGATTGCTGAGAAAGGTACAATGGGTGTAGGTTCATCCAGAATGTCAGGAGTAAACAACGTGGCACTTTGGACAGGTAAACAAGCAAGTCCTTATGTTCCCTTTATCAATATTGCTCCAATTGTTGCGGGAACAAACGGAATTTCTCCAATTTTCCTAACAACTGTTGATGTTACAGGTGGTATTGGTTTAGATCTTAAAAACTGGGTTAAAAAGCTTGACGCAGAAGGAAACATTATTCGAAATGAGAATAATGAGCCAATTCTTGAAGAAGCTTACTCTGTGGCTACAGGAACTGTACTTACAATAAACACAAAAACAAAAAAATTATACAACGGTGATCAGGAATTGATAGACATCTCTAAGGCATTCACGCCTCAGAAAATGGAATTTATAAAAGCTGGAGGATCATATGCAATTGTATTTGGTAAAAAGCTTCAAACATTAGCAGCAAAAGTTTTAGATATCGAAGCTCCTCTTGTATTTGCTCCATCAAAAGAAATTTCTGTTGAAGGGCAAGGACTTACAGCAGTAGAGAAAATCTTTAACAGAAATGCTGTTGGTATCACTGCCGGTAAAGTATTACATGCAGGTTCTGATGTTCGTGTAGAAGTAAATATCGTAGGATCTCAGGATACTACTGGTCTTATGACTGCTCAGGAGTTAGAGTCTATGGCTGCTACAGTAATTTCACCAATTGTTGACGGGGCTTACCAATCAGGTTGTCACACCGCTTCGGTTTGGGATAAAAAAGCGCAGGCAAACATTCCAAAACTGATGAAATTCATGAACGATTTTGGTTTAATCACAGCTCGTGATCCAAAAGGAGTTTATCACGCAATGACAGATGTAATTCATAAAGTTCTGAATGACATTACAATTGATGAGTGGGCGATCATTATTGGTGGTGATTCTCATACAAGAATGTCAAAAGGTGTTGCTTTTGGTGCTGACTCAGGAACAGTTGCTCTTGCACTGGCTACAGGTGAGGCTTCAATGCCGATTCCGGAATCTGTAAAGGTGACTTTTAAAGGTGAGATGAAAGACTACATGGACTTCCGTGATGTTGTTCATTCAACGCAAGCTCAAATGCTTAAAAAGTTTGGTGGAGAGAATGTTTTCCAGGGAAGAATCATCGAGGTTCATCTTGGAACTCTAACTGCTGACCAGGCCTTTACATTTACAGACTGGACTGCAGAGATGAAAGCAAAAGCGTCTATCTGTATTTCTGAAGATGATACCTTAATTGAATCATTGGAAATTGCGAAAAGCAGAATCCAGATCATGATCGACAAAGGAATGGACAATGAAAAACAAGTTCTTCAGGGATTGATCAATAAGGCAGATAAGAGAATCACGGAGATCAAATCAGCTGAAAAACCAGCGTTGACTCCAGATGCAAATGCAAAATATTATGCTGAAGTTGTAGTAGATTTGGATCAGATTATCGAGCCAATGATTGCTGATCCGGATGTAAACAATGTTGATGTTTCTAAAAGATATACCCACGATACCATTAGACCTCTTTCTTTCTACCGAGGAGAGAAAAAAGTAGATCTTGGATTTATCGGATCTTGTATGGTGCACAAGGGAGATATGAAGATTTTAGCGCAAATGCTTAAAAATATAGAAGACCAACACGGTAAGGTTGAGTTCAAAGCGCCTCTTGTAGTAGCGCCACCTACATATAACATTGTAGATGAACTTAAGGCTGAAGGTGACTGGGAAGTTTTACAAAAATACTCTGGTTTTGAATTCAACGATAATGCGCCTAAGGGAGCGGCGCGTACTGAATATGAGAACATGTTATACTTAGAGCGCCCTGGGTGTAACCTTTGTATGGGGAACCAGGAAAAAGCGGCAAAAGGAGATACTGTAATGGCAACTTCAACACGTCTTTTCCAGGGAAGAGTTGTAGAGGATACTGAAGGTAAAAAAGGAGAATCATTACTTTCTTCTACACCGGTAGTAGTTTTATCTACAATTTTAGGAAGAACTCCTACACTTGCTGAATATACAGCAGCAGTAGAAGGTATTAGCCTTACCAGATTTGCACCTTCTCATAAATTGCTGGTAATGTAATTTGCCATTAGTTATAATCATTATATATAAAAAGCCCGAGTTGATAAACTCGGGCTTTTTCTTTTCTGGCTGCTCTATTTTTTGTAACTTGTCATGTTGAAAATAAAAAAAAAACAAAAACAATTATACTTATGGCTTTTGATATTGAAATGATAAAAAAAGTGTATGAGAACATGCCGGATCGTGTTGATAAAGCACGCGAGATTGTTGGTCGTCCACTTACATTAACTGAGAAAATTTTATACAATCACCTTTGGGATGGAAATCCAACAAAGGCGTTTGGCAGAGGAGTAGATTATGTTGATTTTGCGCCCGATCGTGTAGCATGTCAGGATGCAACTGCTCAAATGGCATTGTTGCAATTTATGCACGCCGGAAAAGCTAAGGTGGCAGTACCTACAACAGTGCACTGTGATCACTTGATTCAGGCAAAAGTAGATGCAGCAACCGATTTGGCCAGAGCAAAAACACAAAGCAACGAAGTTTTCGACTTCTTGTCCTCAGTTTCTAATAAATACGGAATTGGTTTTTGGAAACCCGGAGCCGGAATTATTCACCAGGTAGTACTTGAGAATTACGCTTTCCCTGGCGGAATGATGATTGGTACGGATTCCCACACGGTAAACGCAGGTGGATTGGGAATGGTAGCCATTGGTGTTGGTGGAGCTGATGCTGTAGATGTAATGTCCGGTATGGCCTGGGAATTAAAATTTCCTAAATTAATTGGAGTAAAACTAACTGGTAAATTATCAGGATGGACAGCTCCTAAAGATGTTATTCTAAAAGTTGCCGGTATCTTGACTGTAAAGGGAGGAACTGGAGCTATTGTTGAATATTTTGGAGAAGGTGCAACTTCTATGTCATGTACTGGTAAAGGTACTATTTGTAATATGGGAGCAGAGATTGGAGCCACAACTTCAACTTTTGGATATGATGATTCTATGAGTCGTTACCTTCGTTCTACAAACAGAGCCGATGTTGCCGATGCTGCAGATAAAATAGCTCCATACTTAACAGGAGATCCAGAAGTTTATGCTAACCCGGAGCAATATTTTGATCAGGTTATCGAAATCAACTTAACAGAATTAGAGCCACACTTAAACGGTCCTTTTACTCCCGATTTAGCTACGCCAATTTCTAAAATGAAAGAAGCAGCCATTAAAAACAACTGGCCATTACAAATCCAGGTAGGTTTAATTGGTTCATGTACCAACTCTTCTTATGAAGATATTGCCCGTGCAGCTTCTCTGGCCAGACAAGTAAGCGCTAAAAACTTAAAAACTAAATCTCAATTCACCATTACTCCAGGATCTGAAGTAGTGCGCTATACCATCGAGAGAGACGGATTTATTGATACTTTCGAGAAAATTGGAGCTACTGTTTTTGCCAATGCCTGCGGACCATGTATTGGTATGTGGGACAGAGACGGCGCGGAGAAAGAAGAAAGAAACACCATTGTGCACTCTTTTAACCGTAACTTCTCAAAACGTGCAGATGGTAATCCAAATACTTTAGCATTTGTGGGTTCTCCAGAGTTGGTGACCGCTATGGCTATTGCAGGAGATCTAGGTTTTAATCCTTTGACAGATACCCTGATCAACGAAGATGGAGAAGAGGTAAGACTTGAAGCCCCAACCGGAGACGAATTGCCTCCAAGAGGATTTGATGTAAAGGATCCAGGATTCCAGGTTCCGGCAGAAGACGGTTCAGGAGTTCAGGTTGTGGTAAGTCCAACATCTGAGCGTTTGCAACTATTAGCTCCTTTTGATGCCTGGGACGGTAAAAACATTACAGGTGCTAAATTGCTAATCAAAGCATTCGGAAAATGTACAACAGATCATATCTCTATGGCTGGACCATGGTTGCGTTTCCGCGGACACCTGGATAATATTTCAAACAATATGTTAATTGGCGCTGTAAATGCATTCAACCAAAAAACAAACTCGGTTAAAAATCAATTAACAGCTACCTACGATGCCGTTCCTGCTGTAGCACGCGCGTATAAAGCCGCTGGGGTCCCTTCTATTGTTGTGGGAGATCATAACTATGGTGAAGGTTCATCTCGTGAGCATGCTGCAATGGAGCCACGTTTCTTGGGAGTTAAAGCAGTATTGGTAAAATCTTTTGCCCGTATTCACGAAACAAACCTTAAAAAACAAGGTCTTTTAGGATTAACATTCGCAAACGAAGCCGATTACGATAAAATTCAGGAAGACGATACTATTAATTTTACTGATTTAACTGAGTTCGCTCCAGGAAAACCATTAACATTAGAGTTTGTTCATGCCAATGGTACCAAAGATATCATCCTGGCAAACCATACCTACAATGCAGGTCAGATTGGCTGGTTTGTTGCAGGTTCAGCATTAAACCTAATTGCTGCCGGAAAAGCTTAAGCTTTAAGATTCAATTATACTAGAAACGCTCTGTGAGAACAGAGCGTTTTTTTATTTGTAGCTAATCTTTTCCTAAACTTGGGGATTCGCTATGTATTTAATACGGTTTTAAATCTTTCTATTATAATTCATCTTCAACATAACAGAAATTATAAAAAAAGAATCTACCCGTTATCTTTAACTGAGCGTACTTCTTGGGGTAGAGTTTTAGATCTGGTAGGTTTTGTAATTTCAAATTCATTTACATTAATACTATATACCTTTGAAGCAGGCAATTTAGAAAAGCTATTGTCAATGCGTCCTGCTAAAATATATAGTTTATTATTGTAATAATACATGGCTGAATATTTCAGAGGTAATCCAATTTCATATTCTTTCAATAGTTTTGTTTTTAGGTCATAAACGCACATTTTTTGATCCTCAAAAAAATAAATAATATTGTCGTGATAAGTTATGGCAGGTCTTTCTAATGCAGAGAATAATTCTCCTTCTGTTTGCCATTTTTCCGTTGCTAGGTCAAAAGATTCTATTTGTGAGATTGGTTTTCCATTATTTCCTCCGACAAGATAAATTTTATCTTCAACCAAAACTCCTGATGTTTCTTTTGCTATTGGCATATGGGTAAGTTCATACCAATAACCTGAAGAAATGTTATATAAATGCACTTTGTCTGTGAAATCCTTTAGGCCACTTTCGGTAGATTTTACAGAACCTCCCATTACAATAATATTGTCTTTATAAGTAAATGAAGCAAAATCAGCAGCCTGATGTGGATTTGTATGATCTGTTTTAACGGTTTGCTTCTCCAGGTCTACAACTTCAATTTGATCCTGCAGGTATTCCCAACTGCTTATTTTATTTACAAACATTTTTTTTCCGCCTATTACATAAATCAAATTGTTATAAAAATGAATGTTGTGATACGCCCTGTTTTGAAGTTTTAATTTGGCAATCTCCCAAGTATCAGTTTTAATATCATAGATACAAAGATCTTGTTTATAATGTCGTTTAGTCGAAGTATATTGCTCTTCATTTAAAAATTTCACCAAGTCCATATCGGCTTTCTCTGATCGCGCTTTTTCCATATGGTTAATTTCTGGATAAGCATCTCCGCCACTAACATAAATTTTGTCATCTTGCACAAGAGAGCCAAATGAGAATATACGATGTTTTAAAGAAGTCAATTGGGTAAAGGAAAGTTTAGATTGTAGTTTTTGATCGGCAGCAATAGTTACCCCTGACAAATTCTCAATGTTTTCTTCAAGAGTAACGATAAAGTTTTGCTTTGCCAGATAGCTTAAAGAGATTCGTGTAGTAGTGTAACCAATGTGAGAAAACTCTAAGATTTCATCGCTATTGTATTTTGTAAGAAGTTTTAAAGAAAACGTACCATCTTCATCTGATATCGTTCCCACTTTGCTGGATAGCGCCAGGATATTGGTGTTTTCAAGTGGAAGATTGTTGTTTGTAGAAACTATCGTTCCCTTTATAGTCTGAGCAATGGATAATAAAGGAAAAAGAATAAAAATTAAGAGTAGTTTTTTCACACTGTTTTTGAATTAAGGTTAGTTCTTGGTCGAGAAAGACAATTGTATTCTAAAAATATTCGCACAATTTTTATGCCGAGAATATTCTTTGAAAGAAAATTAGTTTATAATTTTTATAAACTATCGGCAAAAGAATATTTTGAAATAAGAGGTTTGTTCCATTATAATTGGCTTTTATTAAAAATAAATACATATTTTATAAAAGACCTGATTTCAAAGAGTTGAGGCAATTTTTATCTTGACAAGATTAATTCGGGATAAATTTGTTGTTAAAAAACGTGTATCTTTTACATTAAAAGGGTAAATTCGCTTTTTACGTAATATATTTACATTTTTCTAGTTTATATTATTCAGGCGAAAAGTTATATTATTTAAACTTAAAGAAGTATTCATTAAACTTTAATAGGTATGGTTGTTAGATTAATTATAGTGTTGTTTTTTTTCAGTGTTGGTGTTTTTTCTCAGGAAAAGTTTATCAAGCACAAAATATCCAAAGGAGAAAACCTATCTGTAATTGCTAAAAAATATGGTGTAAAAACTAAAGATATCCAGGATGCCAATCCACAGGCTCCTACGATTTTAAAATTAAATTCGGTTCTCTTAATTCCCAATACCAATAAAAAGGTCACTGCAAAAAAAACTGAAATTCTTGCCAGTACAACGCCCAGGGCAACTTTAAATTCAGATCAGCACGAAGTACAGCAAAAAGAAAACCTTTGGGTTATTTCAAAAAAATACAATGTTTCTGTTGATGAGTTAAAAAAAGCAAATCCGTCGCTGGAAAGCGAAGATCTAAAAATAGGACAGAAACTAACTATTCCCTCTAATGCTATTGCAGCGAGTGAAAAGAATACAAAGAAAAATCAGAACCTAGAAAAGCCCGAAATAATCCCTTCAACAGATCTAGAAGTTCTCGTTGAGGTAAAACCAAAAGAAACAAAATATCTTATTGCCAAAAAGTACGGAATAACCGTCGCAGAATTAGAAAGGCAAAATCCATCTATTAAAAGAAAGTTGCCAGTTGGTTATCTTCTCAAAATTAGAACTTCAAAAGAAAAAGCAAATCAGGAAATAAAAGATACTGCTCTTGCATCAGAAACTCAGATTGCTCAAAGCCCGGTTCTTACTTCAGATAATAAAGCTGCAACAGATGAAGTAAAGGGGGAAATTATACCCGCACAAAACCTTGAAGTATTAGTTGAGGTACAGCCAAAAGAAACAAAATATGCCATTGCAAAGAAATACGGAATAACTGTTGCAGAATTAGAGCGGCAGAATCCATCTATCAAAGCCAAATTGCCTGTTGGTTATGTACTTAAAATTAATACATCAAAAGAAAAGGCCGACGCGGTGGCACTAGTTGCAACTCCGCAAATTAATGACAGTTTAGCAGGCACCCCGCAGGTAGCTGATAATTCAGGGGTTGAAAAAGATACAACTACAATATTTAGGGTTAGTAATCATTCGGATTTAGTGAATCAGTTGGTGATGAATGCAACTGAAAATATAGGAACTCGTTACCGCTCGGGCGGAACCACAAAAGCTGGTTTTGATTGTTCAGGATTAATGATTTGTACTTTTAATAATTTTGATATAAAATTACCCAGAAGTTCTATTGAGCAATCTCGTGTTGGTTTCAAAGTTGGGACAGAGGAAGCTCAAAAAGGAGATTTAATTTTCTTTAGAACCAATGGAAGACGACAAATCAATCATGTGGGAATGGTAGTTGAAGTAGCTGATGGAGAAATTAAATTTGTACATTCCTCAACTCATGGCGGTGTGATAATTTCTTCCACAAAAGAGCCTTATTATCAAAGAACCTTCACTCAGGTAAATCGCATTTTACAATAAAGTAAATCTTTCAGGTAAATTTTCTTTTAAATTCCTCAATGGGAAAAGGTTTGTTTAAAAATCCCGTAACATTATCATTTTTATTAATGTCTTGAAGTTCATCAGGATCTAAGGTTGATGAAAGCACGTAAATTTGAATTTCTTGGCGGATCTCTTTATTTAGTTTTTGAAAAGCATTCAGGAATTCAAACCCATTCATTATTGGCATTTGTATGTCTAATAAAATAATTAGTGATTGATTCTTTTTTTTGGTTGTAAGCCACTCAATTCCCTCCCTGCCATTATTGGCAATTACAATTTGCTCGACGTGCAGTACTTTTTTTAATAATTTGCTAATCACAAGCTGATCAATCAAATTGTCCTCAATGACAAGAAAGATGGGGTTAGGTTCCATATTAGTTGGGTATTGTTACAACAAATCTACTTCCAATTGTACTTTCAGAGAAAACCGAAATATTCCCTTGTATGTTTTCTATAGCTTCTTTTACGATATAGAGCCCTAATCCGGAACCTTTGTTCTTATTAGTACCAAAATACATCTCAAAGATATTATCTTTAAATTCTTCTTTAATTCCAATTCCGTTATCGGTGATTTCTATTTTATTGTAACCATCATCGAAATAGGTTTTGATATTGATAAACATTTCCTGTTTGTTGATATCGGCATATTTTATTGCGTTTGAAAGTAAATTTGAAATAATGATTCTCAAGCGCAACCCATCACTGTGAATCTGATCCACTAATAACTCCTGGGTAAAAGTGATTCGATTGGCATTTTCGATATGCATTAATTGTGAGATCGCCTCCTTGAATAATTCCTGTAAACTTACAGGCTCCATAACGACTTGTTTTCGCTTGTTCTTAGAGTAATCTATGATATCAATTATAAACTGATCCTGTTTGGTCAGGCTTTTGTGCATAAGATCTAAATAGGTCTTAATTTGGTCAATATCATCTTCTAGCTGGGTAATTTCAATTAAGCCTTTTAAAGATGTTATAGGGGATCTCAAATCATGTGAGGCGCTATACACAAATCGGTCCAATTCACGATTCACGATAATCAGGTTTTCATTTTTGATCTCAATCTCTTTTTTAGAAACAAGCAGCCGCTTTACCATTATAGAATAATAGGAGCAGACACTTAGCACAATAATTAAGATAAATACAATATTGGTAATAATTAGAAGGCTTTTAATTTTACGTGTTCCTTCTCCTAAAGTATTGGAGAAGTTGCGTTCATTAACGGTAAGTTTATCGCTGATTGAACTAATCTTATTTAGGAAATTTTTCTGGCTGGCAGCAGTTAATTGATTGTATTTTATCTGGGCATTTATTTGCTGACCAACGATGAATAATTTAAAAATAAGTTCATCACCCTGGCCCCACTCATCAATGGCTTTTGCCAAAAAAGAGACTTGTTGAAAATTTACAAAAAGCCAGACAAGATCATCTAAATCATCTTTATGATTTCGGCCAATCAAAAATCCTTCTCGCGCGACTTTATTATCGCCTACCTTTAAAAGTGTTTTTCTGGCAATGCCATCCCCTTGAGGGACTTCTAACTCTTCTAAATATAATTTCCACTGGTTCTCATCTTTAGTATAAAGATAGGTGATCAGGTGTCTGGAAGCATCTTTTTGTCCTTTTGAGTAATGTGACTCTCCATTGACATAGGCCCTGTTAGCAGATAATATTTTGATGGTAAAAAAATTGATACAAATAAGTAAGGCGCAGGAAACAAATACAATTATGAGAAGAATAAAAACATTGGGAAAACGTATGTTCTTAAAAAACGGATTCTTATGCATAATTTTTAAGTTAGCAGGTTAGTGGCCTTATAAAAGTCTTTTGCTTTTGTTTTATTCTTCAGCATTTATAATCGTTTGGGGGCGATTATCAGTGTATTTTAAAAATGAACAACTGTTAATGAAATATTTTAGATGCAGTAATCAATTATCATTTTTATAAATTTAATAAAAAAAGGATATAGTTTTACAAATGAGTTATTTTTTCTTGTTAAATTTATTTTAAAAATTAATTTGAAGTATAATTTGCTGATATTATGAGTTTTATTGTTGTTTTTGAGTTTTAACAGCATATTGCATACTGTAATATTGATAGATTAATTTATAAGTAGAATTTTTTATTAGTAAATAAATTCTTATAATAAATCGTTATTTTGTTTAACAATTTTTCGTTTGATTGAAAGGGAAGTTTTTTACAGGATATAAAAAAAGCTACAACTTTTTAGGGTAGTAGCTTCTATAGTATTTTAAAAATAAGAGGGTACATTTATTCTTTTTATATTTAATATGATTAAAACTTGATTGCTTAAGTTTTATTTGAAATATTAAGCGAATTTATAGAGAAAAAAATAGAGATTTTTAAACTCCATTTTTTTTGACTTACTGTTGATTTTTTCTTTAAGGTCTTACACTTGCAGATGCTTTATATGAAGAGTCTATAATATAAATATCGGGTAGAATCATTCCTCTATTTTTTCTATATTGCAGAATTGATGTTAATTTAGATATCTTTTTATCATAAACATTATTTGTTTTTATAATTAGGTATATACTTTTTTCTGTGTTTTCTGCTTTGTTGTAAATGTCTAATTGCGACCATAAGCCTTTTTCTAGTTTTGGATTATCTGCAAATTTCATTTCAACATTTACATTTGCTTTGAATCCTTTTGATATATTAAAATCTACAGGGCCATTTCCGGAATCTACTTCTGGAGACAGTTTTAAATCATTTGCAGCGCAATGGGAATAAGCTACACCAAAAAATAAGAGTTGAGCTTTACTTTCAGACACTCTTATTCCGTCCTTATTTACTATAAGTTTAAATAATCCTTTATTTTCAATGACATCTTTGAATTGAAAGCATATTTCATTTACTACATCAAATACATTTTGAGGTGTAACTGTTGTAAAAGATGATTTGGTTGTTTTAGGAAAAGCTTCATTACCATAATTTAATTTCACTTTTGCTAAATCTTTGTCCAATAAAGAAATTCCTTTGTCTTGTATTTCAGATTTTAAAAGAGAATAATTTGAATTACAATTAGTAATTAATAGTTTTTCAAATGATTTTTCACAGATTTGAATAGGTAAGCTTGTAATAGGTTTTTTAATATCAACTTTAGTGAAATTAGAATCTTTTGTCATGCAGAGAAATTTATACCAATCTGTTAGGTCTTTATCGCTTTGTATAATTTGGCCATATTCTTTTAAAATATCTTCTTCTTTGTCAATGCAAATTGTTTTAGAATTATCAGGAACAAACACCATTAATACATCATTGATATATTTTTTATTTTGTTTTGCAAATTCTATGAACTTAGGACATATTGTGTATGCTGACATATTATTGATGTTTTAAGAATTCATTGGTGTCTTCAAAATCTGTCGAATAAAATTCTTTAGGCCAATCAAAATTTCCTTTTTCGCCAATTTCTATCCTTTCTATTTTTGCAGCATCGGTTTTCTTTTTTCTTCCATGGACAAAATAGATTGCCACATCTGTATTTTTAATTTTTCCTTCCGCTATTCTTCTCCTTAACCTTTTTAAAATGGATTCACTATGCGTCTCTATAAGTAAAGTTTTTTTCTCTTTAGAAGTTGTATTACATATTACATCAATAAATAAATCAGCTAATTCTGCTTGCATCATAGGGTGCAAATGTATTTCGGGTTGCTCTACAATTGTAATTGAATCATCTTTGGAAAGAAAACCTTGAACTATTATGGGTAATACTTGTGATATCCCAAAGCCTACGTCTGTAATATCGAGACTTAAACCATTTTGATTTACTTTTAATCTATGTATTACTTCTTTTACATCTTCAACGCTAACTGATAGACCAAAATTATTGAGCCATTTATTTACTTTGGAAATTACATTAGATTCTTTTTTTAGTGTTTCAGTTAGATTGTCTCCATCTATTGAATCTAGCGAATTCGATACATTTGATTCATCCAAAAAATAATAACGTTTAGGAAAAGCTCGTAACGGACTGATGTAATTAATTCTAGTACTATTAAAAGAATGGTTTAATCTGTAATTAAATACGTAGAAAATTTTTAGAATTGAATTGCAAAATATTTCATTTTCAATAACTGTTCTTCTAAATCTGCTTGTTTCTACTAATTCATCAGATTTAGGTATTAGATTTAAAGTATCAAATTTTACATTTTTACCAAACCTAACTCTATATTTGTCTAGAGATCTATTTTCAAAAATATCACTTCGAAGAATGTGTTTTATATTACCTTGTTTTTTTTGAATATGATATTCAATTAAAGTAAGTCTTTCTTGAATGACCGAAATTCGATTAACTAAAAGATTATTGTTCTTTTTTGAATAAGAAATATCAAACTCTATATCAAACTCTCCTGATTTATGATTATTAATTTCAGAAATAAATTTGTAAGTATCTAAATATTCATTAATATCTATTTCTAAAAATTTTTTAAAATTTGTATCTTTAAATTGAATGTTATCTCTTAGAAGTTGATGATGTATATTGACATCATAAGAATCCGAAACTTTTAGATCAAAATTTTTATATTTTCTTTGTATTCTCTTAATCTCTTTTATGATTTCAGTTATTACATTAATAGAAATATTATCGTCAAACCTGAATTTTCTAACTCTTTCAAATTCTTTTTTTGATTTTAATGATAACTGTTCTATTTTTAAAAAATCAAAATATAAATCAATAATTTCAGTTTCAATGTTTCGTTTTAATCTAGTTATTTCGTTTAATTGAAAACTTGATTTGGCAGAATCAAGGCCAAATGAAAAAGTTAAATCTTTATCAGTATTACGATTCTTGAAAATATTTTCTATTTCTCCTAATCCAATATATTTTCCATTTAATTTTAGTGCAGATTCGTAGGAACCTTCTATATTTAATGTTTGTTTGAAAAGGAGAATTAATTGTAGTAAACTACTTTTTCCTGAACTATTTGCCCCCAATAAAATTGTAATTGGTTTTAATTCTATACTGTCATTATCAAAGGCTTTGTAATTAGAGAACCCTATTTTCCGAATCATGGTATTATGGATTTTATAAAATTGTTTTTCAAATATAAATTAATACTTTCTTAAAGTTTTACGGGAAACCATAAAAGTAAATTATTACTTTAAATTTCTTATTCAACCGATTGTTTTATAAATCTAAAATTTGAGAAAAAAGTATATCTTTAACCAACCCAAAAAACCAAAAACGATGCAAGAAAACGACCAGGAAAATTTTAAAAGAGAACTCGGATTATTAGACGGAACCATGCTTGTGGTAGGTTCTATGATCGGATCGGGGATATTTATCGTGAGTGCCGATATCGCCAGACAGGTAGGATCAGCGGGATGGCTGACACTGATTTGGCTCATCTCAGGATTGATTACTATTATTGCCGCTGTGAGCTATGGTGAGCTAAGCGCAATGTTTCCAAAAGCAGGTGGACAATACGTTTATCTAAAAGAAGCTTACAACAAGTTAATTGCCTTTTTGTACGGCTGGAGTTTTTTTGCTGTAATCCAGACCGGAACAATTGCTGCCGTTGGTGTGGCTTTCTCGAAGTTTGCCGCTTATTTGTATGAGCCTTTTAGCGACGAGAATATATTGTATGAGATAGGATCTTTTAAACTTAATGCAGCGCAAATTGTTTCGATTCTGACAATTGTTTTACTCACCTTTATTAATAGCCGTGGGGTTAAAAACGGAAAGATTCTGCAAACGGTTTTAACGATTATCAAAATTTTATCGCTGTTGGGTTTGATCATTTTCGGACTAACATTAGCCGCAAAGGCTTCTGTTTGGGATGCTAACTGGGCAGATGCCTGGACGACACGTTCTTTTAATAAAGATACCGGTTCATGGCTACCGATTAGCGGAACGGCTTTGATTAGTGGAATTTCGGCTGCAATGGTGGGATCTTTATTCTCTAGTGATGCCTGGAATGGAGTAACGTTTATTGCAGGGGAAATTAAAAACCCAAAACGTAATGTGGGTTTCAGTTTATTTTTAGGAACTTTTATTGTGACCATTATTTATGTTCTGACCAATTTGATGTATTTGGCAGTAATTCCGCTAGACGAAATTGCAACGGCAAAATCCGATAGGGTAGCGGTTGTGGCTTCACAATATATCTTTGGTAACATAGGAACGCTCATTATTGCCATTATGATTATGATTTCGACTTTTGCGTGTAACAACGGATTAATCATGGCCGGTGCCAGAGTGTATTATACAATGGCAAAAGATGGCTTATTTTTTAAAAAAGCGGCTGTTTTAAATAAATTCAGTGTACCCTCATGGGCTTTATGGGCGCAATGTATTTGGGCTTCGGCTTTGTGTTTGACAGGGAAATACGGAGATTTATTAGATTTCGTAATTATTATTGTTTTAATTTTTTACATACTAACAATCTACGGAATCTTTATTTTGCGCAAAAAAATGCCCGATGCAGAAAGACCTTATAAAGCTTTTGGATATCCGTTTCTGCCTTTATTGTACATCGTGATTGCAGCGGCAATTTGTATTTCGTTATTAATTACAAAATTCTCAACCTGTGGTTGGGGAGTTTTAATCATGCTAACGGGAATTCCTGTATATTACTTAACCAAACCCAAAGGAGAATAAAACAAACAAAGGGTAAATGAGAGATAAAATTGGCTAAGGGATTTTACCCATTAAGCAATTTAGAAGTTTTCTTTTTTCAAACTTTGATTTTACTTCAAAATATAAATGCCTTGTTTCTAGCAAGGCATTTTTTGTACTGTATTTTAAGCAATAAAAAAAATTGGTCTAATGTGGTTGAATTCGCGAGACCCGCGGGCTAAAAAAAAAGACACTACCATTTGCAAAGCAAAACATGTAGTGTCTTTAAATGTAATAATCTAATGAATTGTTAGTGGCAATTATGCCATTTCAGTCTCAAGAGAAGATTTTATAGATGAATTAATAATAGACAAAGTAAGTGGATCTGATTCTCCTGAGAAAAAAGCTTCTAATACTTCCTTGAATACAGGATTTGTATTTTCTACCAAAGAAAAAAGCGTCATAGAAGAGCGTAATTTACGCGCATCCAGATCTCCTAAAATCCCGTCTGCTGATTTTCTTTTGAAAGTCAGAAACAGCTCAGAGATTTCTATAAGATGTTTTCCAAGAATGGGATGTTCAAGGAATTCGGTTGCTTCTTTCAGATCGTTAATGGCGTAATAATTTGCAGTATCGCTCTTGCCTAATCCTTTAATCTGAGGAAAAATAAACCACATCCAGTGTGTTTCTTTTTTGCCTTTTTTGATTTCAGAAAGAGCAGTAAGATAAAGTTTGTTTTGCGCATCTAAAAAACGCAATAAATCATTGTTTGAATAAGCCATTGTGGTAATGTATATATAAAAAAAGGTTGCAAAAATAGTAAAAAAGATAGGTTCTGCCTAATAAAAGGTTCATGTACTGAGTATTTTAACTTTTAGAGGAGGAATTTTCCTCATGGTTTTGTAATGAAAAAAAACTCATTTTGAGTGGTTTATAATCATTCACTTCGATTGGTTCTTCTAAAGGTTAAATTTATTCTTGGCAATACATTTTTGGCTGTTTTAGGGACATGATGCTGCCAAAAACTATTGGTTGTTCCCCCCATTAATAAAAAGGATCCGTGATGCAATGGAATCTCTATTTGCGGAATCTCTTTTCTGAATTTATGACGGAGTTTGAACATCCTGGTCTCGCCAAAAGTCACCGAAGCAATAACTGGGTTAGGCCCCGTATTGTGTTCTTTGTCACTGTGCCAGCCAACACCATCATTTCCGTCTCGGTATAAATTTAAAAGAAGACTATTAAAATCAAGCTGCGTTTCTCTCTCCACCCTGCCTCTGATGGTCAATAGTTCATAAGTCCAGTCAGGTCCGTTTTGGTCTGCTCCAGGATTATCCTTGTCTTCATACCAGCAAATCATTCGGGGAACAGTATAGGTTTTATCATAAATTTCCATTTCATATTCTCTCCATTTGGTCTTGTGGAGTATTCTTTCGTAAAAGCGATCAGATTCTTCTTTGGTGAAGAAATTATCGATCAAAATAAGTTCTGCATCCGGCAGGTCAAATACTTTTTTTCCCGACAGACCAGTGGCAAATAATTCGGTATCGCTAAATAGTGTCATTGTTTGGTTATTTTGTGTCAATTTCAATCCATACCGGAGCATGGTCGCTTGTTTTTTCCCATCCCCGCACATGGCGGTCAACTCCTGCGGAAAGCAGTTTTTTTGCTAATTGAGGACTTAGTAAGAAATGATCAATTCTAAGTCCTGCGTCCCGCTGGTAAGCCTCTCTGAAATAATCCCAAAAGGTGTAAATTTTCTCTTCAGGATATAATCTTCGAATGGCATCTGTCCATCCCTGGGAGACAATAGCTGCAAAAGCTTTTCTAACTTCGGGTCTGAAAAGGGCATCGTTTACCCATTTCTCGGGTTTGTAAACATCCAGTTCTGTTGGCATCACATTATAATCTCCAACTAGAATTACCGGAACTTTTAAACTCAAAAGTGTTGCTGCGCGATCACTTAGACGATCAAACCATTTTAGTTTATAGTCTAATTTAGGCCCCGGAGCGGGATTTCCGTTTGGCAGATAAAGACAGGCAATCACAATTCCGTTTATCAAAGCTTCGATATACCGACTTTGTATATCCTTGTCGTCTCCCGGAAGAACGCGCGTTACTTCCTCAATTTCCATATTACGGGCCAGAATCGCAACGCCATTCCATTGTTTTTGCCCGTGCCAAATGGCATTGTAGCCGGCGTCATTAATCGCTTTGAGAGGAAAATTATCCTGAGGCGCTTTTAATTCCTGCAGACATACAATATCCGGAGTGGCTTCTTCAAGCCATTTTAGTAATACATTTAAACGCCCGTTGACTCCGTTTACGTTATAAGTTGCTATTTTCATAGTAGATTCAATTAGTTGGATCATTAAATTTACAGCTTTTTGCGCCTTTATATTTACACAACTTCCTATTCTTATTTCAGAAACTCTTTGTTAAAGAATACTTTACGCGGATTTTTTTCTGCATAAGCAAAAATCAATTGCACAATGTATTGATTGCTTTTATAAGGCGTAGTATAATTTTTTACCTCTAAGGGATCCGTAATTGAAACATCTAAAGGGATATATCCCATACCATAAAAATGACCATTTTCTATCCAGATACAACTTCGCTCTTGTGATGTTCTTCCTTTCTCTATAATGGCAAAAGTGGGTCTGTTGTTTAATAAAAAATCAATAGCATTGTCAACTTGCTCATTGTGGAGTGAAACATCGGGAAGCTCTGTTGTGTCATTATTTTTAAATATTTCTGCGTCCTGAGCTCTTAAATATTTACAAAACCTATAATCAATTTTAAATTGTTCTGCCAAACCCCGCAATATATTCGTTCCCTCGTGTATACTGCTGAAATGCTCAATGCAGGACTGAAATTTATTGAGTTTTCCCATTGCCAGATATTTGTATCCGTTGCGCGCTTCATATTGATACAATCCAAATTTGGGCTCAAAGCGTTTTAAAGCTCTGTTATAAGTGGGCCAAAGGTGCTTGATTTCGGTACATTCTAACAGAAGGGCCATTAATTCATTGCCACAGACTTCAAAGGAAATAGAGTGTATATCCCGCAGGAAATGTTGTCTTTGGGGATTGATCTTATGACCGCTAAAGTGTGAAGCTACACGTTTTTTTAAGTTAATGGCTTTACCCACATAGATTACTTTTTTTACCTCATTATAAAAATAATATACGCCTGGTTTTTCCGGCAAATTATTAAAATCTTCAGGGGGAAGATTAGGGGGTAAACGCTGATCTTGTGATGTGGCTTTGATCATCTTTTCAATATGACCTTCCTTGTCCCATTGAAGTAATCGCGAGAATAATATAGCCGTAGCATCTGCATCACCCCCGGCGCGATGTCGGTTCTCTAAAGATATATCGAGTGAATTGCAGAGATTCCCTAAACTATACGATCCCAAACCGGGCCTGATTTTTCTGGCTGCGCGAACAGTACACAATTTTCTTGCTGTCCATTTAAAACCTGCCTGTTCGAGTTGGTGGCGAACAAAGGAATAATCAAAGTTGACATTATGGGCCACAAAAACACGATCGGTAAGCATTTCTAAAACCTTATCTGAAATATCATCAAAGATCGGCGCATTAGCCACCATTTCATTGTTAATCCCTGTCAGGGCAAAAATAGAAATCGGGATTTCTTTTTGCGGATTCACAAGTGTTTCATATCGGTCAATCACGTTTTCTCCGTCATGAATGATAATGGCAATTTCTGTAATGCGGCTACCACTGGCGTTTCCACCGGTGGTTTCAATATCTACTATGGCATATTCTTGCTTTTTCATCTTATGTATATAACGTAAAACAGATTCTTATTCTTGTGAAATCTTTGCATTATGTGTTCTGAAATTTCATTCGGTGTCGGGGCAAATTAATCTCATGTCCTTGCGGATAAGGTTCCCGATGGGTAGGGCTAACATCTTCTTTGATCAAACGCTGGGTTTTATATTGATCTTTGGCATCCATATAACGCGGGTCGGCAATAAAAGGCATTTTGGCCATTTTGGTAATGGTGATTGTCGGGAAATGATAATCGACCTCGACAGTTCCTAAAAGCAGATAACAGCCGCCACCTTTAAAAGGATGTTGAGCCAGGCAATCCGGGAAATGTGCCGTGTCAAAATAAGTACCCTCATGATCAATCCAGGTCCCGAAATACATATTGCCTTTTTTGGTAGGAACCTGTTTTCTGGAGATCAGATACGCCAGCATACGGACTTGTTTTTTATGATGAGCCACTAAATCCTTGGCCATAATATCGCCGCGATGTTTGGTTTGCAAAAGGTCAAAAACGCTGCACGATACAGGGAAACTCAGTAATTCAATTTCATCAAAAGCATCTTCGTATAAAGAGCGTTCCAGTGTTGGAAGTTTGTATTCTTTAACGGGTTCCTGCAGGAGCATCAAACTTCTGTTTTCGGGTTTGAAATTGTTTAAAAGCAAGCTGGCGATAACCAAAAGCTGATTTTTGGTTTTTCCTGTAAAACGAAAAGCATCTATGAAAATCAAAATTTTCATGCTTTCAATTCCAATTGGAATTCGATTGATAAAATCTTCCAAAGAAAGAAAAGCACCGTTTTTCTCCCGATCCGATTCAATCAAATGAGCCGTTTTTGATTCCAGGCTTTGCAGATGCATAAAGCCCAGATAAATATCAGTTCCATAAACCGTAGTTTGATATTCGCTTTTATTCACGCACGGATTATGAATTCTTGCCCCGGACATTCTCGCCTCGTGTATATAAACCTCGGTTCTGTAAAATCCGCCCTGATTGTTGATTACCGCTGTCATAAATTCTACAGGATAATTGATCTTGAGATATAAACTCTGATAACTCTCAACAGCATAAGAAGCCGAGTGCGCTTTGCAAAATGAAAATCCGGCAAAGGATTCAATCTGGCGGTAAATTTCCTGACTAAGCCCTTCAGGATGTCCTTTCTGGGCGCAAGAGGCAAAGAAATTATCTTTTACTTTTTGTAAAGCCTCGACAGATCTCCCTTTTCCGGACATGGCCCGGCGCAGGATATCACCATCAGGGGCAGGGAGTCCGCCATAATGCTGGGCAATTTTGATCACATCTTCCTGATAGACCATAATACCGTAAGTCTCGCCCAGATGCTCCTTAAACACCTGATGAAAATACTCAAACTGATCGGGATTATTATGACGAAAAATATACTCCTTCATCATGCCCGATTGTGCCACGCCGGGACGAATAATAGAAGATGCCGCTACCAGTATTTTATAATTATCACAATTGAGTCGGCGCAATAATCCACGCATGGCAGGACTTTCAATATAAAAACAACCAATGGTTTTGCCTTGTGCCAAATGAACATTGCACATAGCTTCATCTTTTGAGATCGAAGTATTGCGAATATCGACTTTTATGCCCCTGTTTTTCTCAATGAGTTTCACGCTGTCATCAATATGCCCAATACCGCGCTGACTTAGAATATCGAATTTTTCAAAACCAATTTCCTCGGCAATGTGCATATCAAAAAGTACAATAGGAAATCCTTTTGGAGGCATTTCCAGGGGTGTATAATTGGTAATGGGCTCTTCAGAAATGATAATCCCGCAAGAATGCATACTGCGCTGATTGGGATATTTATTCATCATCAGGCTATATTGCTGAACCAGTTTTACAATAGAATTGCTTTGGTGTAATGCCATGGGATTTTTGGCCAGCATATCGAGTTCTTCTTTTGGAAGGCCAAACACTTTTCCTACTTCCCTGAAAATAGAGCGGTGTTTGAATTCGACATTGGTTCCGCAAAAAGCAACATGGTCCTTTCCATATTTACCGAAGATATATTCTAAAATGGTGTTGCGCTCCTTCCAGCTCCAGTCGATGTCAAAATCCGGAGGGCTTTTTCGGTTTAAATTCAAAAAACGCTCAAAATACAAATCCAGTTCTATGGGGCAGATATCGGTAATTCCCAAACAATAGGCAATAATACTATTGGCTCCGCTGCCCCGGCCAATATGCATAAAACCCTGACTGTTGCTATATTGAACAATATCCCAGGTGATCAGAAAATAACCGCTGAATTCTAATTGGTCAATTACTTTTAGTTCTTTCTCGACACGTTTTTGTGCCGCCTGATTATTCTCACCATAACGCCATCGTAAACCTTCTTGAGCTAATTGGGTTAGCTTTGCAATATCAGTTTGACGGTTTTCAGTAAAAAACTTCTTGTTTTTTGGCGTTTTAAAATCATATTCAAAATTGCAGCAGTCAATTATTTGCTTTGTGTTGGCTATAATTTCAGGATAACTTTCATAATAGGGTAAAAGGTCTTCTAAAGGCAACATTTTCTCCGAAGCCTTGCAATAATCAGACTCTGTTAACTTTGATAAAATGATATTGGTATCAATGGCCCGTAGAATTTTATGCAGGTTAAATTCTCTTTTATTGCTAACAGTCACCGATTGAAGCACAAGCATTTTTGCTGTTTTATTTTTATGTTCCGAGGTAAGAAGCCTTAGAACTTCATCGGGGCGAATTCCGATAAATTCATTCTCCCGCAAGACTGCCGGAGCATTCTCTAAGGTATAAATTACAAAAACCGAATCAAATTCAGGAGCAATTAATGGTAAGGGTTCTCCGCTAAAATTATGTTCTGTCAAAAAACGATTCATTTGGCCAAGTCCGTGAGCATTTTTAGCCAGACCAATATATCTGAATTGATGATCAGAGCGAAATTCCATTCCCACAAGAGCCTTGATGCCTTTCTCATCGCACTTTCTTATAAAATCATAAATTCCAGTTACCGTATTAATATCGGTAAGTGCCATCGCTTTTACACCACATGAGACAGCCTGCCCGATAAGCTCATCAAGAGGAATCGTGCCGTAGCGTAGCGAATGATAGGAATGAGAGTTGAGATACATGATTTTATTTGGTGCGTTTTAAAATTTCGTCTTTATTATTGGGTTTAAAAGAAGCCCCTGCGCAGCGCATGACGGCATCAAAACCATAACGGCTTTTCATTTTATCCATCGCGGCATAAAGGGAAAGCATTTCCTCTGTATCTTCAAAAAGATTAATTTGATAGGTTCCCCGAACCAGTCCGCTAAAGCGAATACCAATCAAACGCAATCGCATACGACGCTGATACACTTTATCAAATAGCTCCATTACATTTTTGGTCAGAATGTGATCTGCAGAGGTATAGGCAATTTTGCATTGCTTGGTTTCGGTATCAAAATTGGCGTAACGTATTTTAACTGTAATGGTTGAAGTTAGCCATTGCTCAGAGCGTAATTGAAAGGCCAGTTTTTCAACCATGCCAATCAATATGGATTTTAGCATGATAATATCGATGGTGTCCTGAGAGAAAGTATGTTCGGTAGAAATCGATTTTCTCTCCGTGTAAGGCTCTACAGGGGTGTTGTCAATTCCATTGGCTTTTTTCCAGATATCCAGACCATTCTTACCAATCATTTGCTGGAGAACCTCGGGAGGCATTTCAGATAAAGTCTGAATTTTACGAACGCCAATTCGCGATAACAACTGAAAAGTCACACTGCCAACCATGGGTATTTTCTGAATCGATAAGGGATTGAGAAAAGCCTGTACATTTCCCTGGGGGATTTCTAAATTTCCTTTTGGTTTGCCCTCGCCGGTGGCAATTTTAGAAACGGTTTTATTGACCGATAGTGAAAAACTAATGGGTAATCCGGTTTCTTTAATCACCGATTGAGCCAGTTCATCTGTCCATTTGTAACTGCCGTGAAATTTGTCCATTCCGGTAATATCGAGATAAAATTCATCGATGCTGGCTTTCTCCATTATCGGCGCTTTTTCCTGAATCACCTGGGTAACATCATGTGATAGTTGAGAATATAATTCCATATCACCTTTCATTATTTTGGCTTGAGGACAAAGTTTCATCGCCATATGGATAGGCATGGCTGAGCGTACTCCAAAACGACGGGCTTCATAGGAACAGGACGCTACAACGCCACGATCACCCCCGCCAATAATAAGCGGAATACCTCTTAATGCTGAGTTGGTTAACCTCTCGCAGGATACAAAAAAAGTATCCAAATCCATGTGTACAATTGCCCTTGTCATCTCCTTGTTTTTGTATGAAACAAAATTAGTACAGATGATAACATTTTTTTGTATATTTGTTGTTCCAAATTATAACAAATTAATTATGTCCTTATTTTCAGATAACATCAGAGCATTGAGGGTTAAGCATAAAATATCTCAGGAGAAATTAGCTGAAAACCTTAGAATTACCCGAGGAAGATACGTTAAATACGAAGATGGAACCTCCGAGGCGCCATATGATATTTTAAAGCAGATTGCTTTATATTTTCATATGAGTATTGATTTATTATTGTCTGTGGACATACGTAAAATCAATATAGAAAACTTGATAAAATTAGAAGGCAACCGACTTATTTTACCCATACAAGTAGATAGTTTTGGGGAGAATTATATCGAGATTGTATCTCAAAAGGCCAAAGCAGGTTACCTAAACGGATATGCCGATCCGGAATATATCGAGAGTCTGCAACAGGTTTCTCTTCCGTTTTTAGGACCGGGAAAACACCGCGGATTTCCCGTAGAAGGCGATTCAATGCCCCCACATGAGGACGGATCTATTATCATTGGTCGCTATGTAGAGAGGCTAGGAGAGGTCATGGATGGCAGAACCTATATCTTGATTACCAAAAATGAAGGGATGGTCTACAAACGTCTGAACAAGAATAAAAAGAATGCTTTGGTTTTGGAATCCGACAATCGTTTTTATCCCAATTATGAAGTGAAGGCTTCAGATATTTTAGAAATCTGGGAGTATGAATGCAGCATCGGGCGAAGTGATAAACGCCATGAACAAACAGAATCTCAAAGTATGAAGGATTTGCTTTTGGAAGTGAAAAGAGAAGTAATGGAAATTAAAAATAATACGTCAAATACGTAAGAGTTTATACTGGGTGAGATAAACAAAATTTCATCAAATATGATTTACCTCTTCTATTTGCATTTCTCAATATGCTATGAGTTATGATTCTGATAGTCAAAGCAAAGAAGATGCAGGATATAAAAAACATCAAATAGGGGACATTCAAAGGGGCAAAAGGAACTGAAATGTGGCCTTATAGGATACATGAAGTCGGTCTGAATAATTTTAAGGGAAAAAATAAAAGCTAAATGATATTTATTCTTTACACAGGAATTGGAAGTTTTATAACCAGAACAAATTTTACAGTTACACAATGGAATGAAAAATTGTATAGATTTCAAAAGTTGGTAGGCTTTATTGATGATAAAGAATTACTGGAAGAATTGAAATTTGTATATCATCTGGATCATAAGGATATTGAATGTATTAATAGCATCATTGTTAAAGATAACTTCAAAAATATTAGATTTCAAAATAAAGCTTTTGAAGGATTTAGATATGCTGAGAACTATTTTGATTTTACTAATGTAAAAGGGCAGATTTTATATTTTGAAGATTGGGATTTCATATTTCGAAGATTTAATGAAGAATATTTTCTTTGGTGCTTTTTAGGGGGAATAGCAGATATTCAAAGAGAAATTAAATTGAGTGAAGAGCATATCGAAAGGTATAAAGAGATTGGATTGGCACAAATAGACTATTTAATTGATGATTTAAAAAGACTGAACAATTCAATTGAGTATGAAACAGCAATTTTACAGGATAGAAAATTACTCTAAATGCAGATTAAAACTTCCTTTAAAAAGACCATTAAGACAATGAATTTCTAAAAGACCTTCACAAAACCAAGCCCATATTGTTGCCCATTATAAAAAGGCATTATCATAGAAGCTGAATTACTTTCAGAAGATGATTTGAATAATTTTCTGGTAATATACGGATTGATCCAATAGGCCAATTTAGTACTCAAAATCCCAATTCCTGCTCCCGCGGCAACATCAGTGAGCCAATGGCGGTTGTTGTAAATTCTAAATAATCCCGTTCCCGTTGCGACGGCATAACCTGCAATTCCATACCAGATCGATTTGTCTTTGTATTCCTGCCATAAAAACTCGGCTCCTGCAAAAGCAGTTGCTGTATGTCCGGAGGGGAAAGAGTTCTTCGAACTTGCATCTGGTCGTTCTTCTTTTACAATTGACTTTAAACCCAAAACCGTTGAAGCCATTATAACATAAGACGTTACAAAAATCACCGAGCGATCGCGCATATTGTTCTTGCCCTTTACTCCAAAAGCATTCAAAGCATACACAGATGCCGCAGGGGCATATTGCGAGAAGTCATCAATGGTGATTTTCTCATCAATATCTTCGGTAACTTCAGCCTTGATTTGGTGATTGAAGCTTAAGAGCTGATCATTTCCAATTCCAATTACGCCATATCCAATTAATACTCCTGGAATGATCAATTGCTTGTAATTGAATTTTAAATGATTTGAAGTACTGTCAAGTTTTGTTATAGAATCGTTTTGTTGTGCATTTGCACTTAAAAAAACGAATAAAAATACCAGAGAAACCGCTTTGTAAAACATCTGTCGTTATTGTTATAAGTTGCAATAATAACGAATGCCTGATGCAATTATTTGGAGCTTAATTGAACCTTAAGTTAATATTAATCTGTTGGTTTTAAAACAGATAGTTTAATTAAGATTGACTAAAATATTGTATTTTTTAAAGATCGATCAAGCTATTGTTTTTAACCATTTTTTCATTTCTGAAATTACATCTTCATTTTTGTGAAATTTACCGTTTTTGATTTGAGCTCGACTTATTTCAATAGAAGACTCCTCTTTAGTAGTTAATTCATATAAATGCTTTTCAGATGTTTCTTCTTTATTCATAATCTAAAATAATTTTAATAAAAATAAATAATAATTAAACTTTGAGCGAAAACCAAAAAGTACTTCCCAAACCTAAATTGCTTTCAACGCCAATGCTACCATTCTGGGCTTCAATAAATTCTTTACTGATGGCCAGACCAAGTCCTGTTCCTGATTTTTGACTTCCGGGAATCTGAAAATATTTATCGAAAACCTTGTCTTTATATCTGGCATCAATTCCTTTTCCGGTATCGATCACCTGAAATATGATCTGATCATTTTCCTGTTTTAATTTAATGACAATCGTACTTTTTTCAGATGAATAGGTAATGGCATTGGAGAGATAATTAATTAAAACCCAGCCTGTTTTCTCGCTGTCGGCTCTTACATCCTGTAGATTTTCATCGGCATCAATTAGGAGTTTGATTTGTTTTTGATCGGCCTGAATCTTTACCGCTTCGGTAGCATAATGTACAATAGCATAGGGATTACTTTTCTCGATATTCAACTGAATGTTTCCGGTTTCCAGTTGTGATAAATTCAGCAATTCACCTGTTATTTTCAATAAACGCTGACTGTCATCTTTAATACTTTCCACCAATTGTTTCTGGTCATCATTCATCTGGCCAGTTTTGGTATTTTCAAGCAATTGAAGACTTAGTTTTATAGAAGCAATTGGTGTTTTTAATTCATGGGAAACCGTCGCTATAAAATTGGTTTTGGCAAAATCAAGTTCTTTAAATAAGGTAATATTTCGAAGGATAATCACATCGCCAATATTGATTTGTTTTTCTTCTCCCGTTGGTGTTATGGTAATATTGATGGTTTCCTTATCAAAATAACTTTCTTTTGCGTTAGCAAAAATCTTCAAAGGCTGTTTTTTCTGAGAATCAGAGGCTAATTCTTTCAAGATCAAAGAACGAATTAGGTCATTGGATAAAGCCAAAGTCGAAGCCGATTGACCAATAAGATCTTCAGATTTCATTCCGATAATTTTCAAGGCTTCATCATTTGCAAACAACACCAGACCTTCATTATCCAACCCAATAATAGGATCGTGCATATTGTTGATAAGGGTTTCAAGTCGTTTTTTCTCGAAGAATAATTTGTACAAATTACTATTGTTGTATTCCTGAAGTTTTTGCGCCATGGTATTAAAGGATTTGGCCAGATCTCCATATTCGTTATGATTGGTAAAATGCACACGTTCCGAATAATTTTTATTGGCAATCTCTTTAATACTCTGGGTGAGTTCTTTAATAGGGTTGGCAATATTATTGGGCAGATTCACCAGTAAATTAAAGGCAATTAAAAAACATAAAGTTCCCACAATGGCAATCCATAAATTGGCCGTCTCGGCGGTATGTTTGGCAATATCGCTTTTCTGCTTTATGGCATCGAGATTGAGTTTCATAATGGCAAAAATATCCTGTCTGATTTGTGTTTTTACCGCTTCATTTGAACTGTTTTTTTCTAAAAGAGAAAAGCTTTTCTCCAGACTTGCTGTTGCTTCTTTTTCACCGGGCTCAGTAACATTTTGTATTTGTTTTTGCAAATATTCTTTAAAAGTATGAAGCTTGTTATCGGTACTGATTGTAGTTCCATCCAAAGACAAAATCATATTTCTGGAATATTCCAGGGTATTATAATTGGCTTTGAGAATATTCTCAGTGTCTGCTTTTATCAAAAAAACAGAATACCCACTCACTAGCGAGAGTATAATAATCATTAAAAATAACAATCCAACTCCCAGATTCAATTTAGTTTTAATTCTCATGACGTTTATTTAAAAACAAGTTTTTCTATATAGGAACCGTTAAGTTATTAAGTTTTGTAAGTTCAAAGCTTTAAGTTTTCTTAATTTCTTAATGGTAAAAAAAATTACGATAAAATAACAAGGTCTACATTCGATAAAGACAGACTGTTTAGTAAACGTCTGAAAATCGTTGTAGACAAAATTACTTTAAATAAATTCAAATGCGGTTTTCCGATGCAAACAGTTGTGATGTGTTTTTCTTCCACCGCCATTAAAATAGCATCGGCAATATTTTTATTTTCTAATTTAATGACTTCCGCGCCCAATTGTACGGCCAGTTTAAAATTATTAATCAAATGGCGTTGTTTGTCCAGCGCTATTTTAGTACTGCTTTCCTTTGGCGTTTCTACATACAAAACATACCAGGACCCGTTGTAATAACTCGCCAAACGCGCTGCCTTTCTAATTACGATTTTAGCCGTTTTATCATTACTGCTAATACAGGCCAAAAGTTTTTCGTGTCTTAAAGCATGTAGCTGAGGCACTTCGCTTTCCACTTTTCGAACCACCTGACTTGCTACTTCTTTCAGGGCCAATTCACGCAATTGTAAAATCTGATCGGATTTAAAAAAGTTGGTCAACGCGGTCTGAATTTTATCAGGTGTGTAAATTTTCCCTTCTTTTAAACGCGCAATCAAATCTTCAGCCGTTAAATCGATATTGACCACTTCATCTGCCAACCGCAAAACATTATCGGGAATTCGTTCCTGAACATCAACATTTGTAATGCGTTTTACATCTTCATTCAGACTCTCAATATGCTGAATATTCACTGCCGAGATTACATTGATTCCCGCCTCGAGAATCTCCAGAACATCCTGCCAGCGTTTTTCGTTTTTACTTCCTTCAACATTGGTATGGGCCAATTCATCCACAATTACCACTTCAGGTCTCAGATTGATAATGGCCTGTACATCTAGCTCCTCGAGCTCTTTGCCTTTATAGAAAATGGTTCGCCGCGGAATAAGGGGCAAACCAGATAAAAGTTCATGCGTTTCCTTTCGCATATGGGTTTCGATGTAACCAATTTTCACGTCGATTCCGTTTTTCAGTAATGAATGCGCCTCTTGTAGCATCCGATACGTTTTTCCCACACCGGCGCTCATCCCAATATAGACCTTAAACTTTCCTTTTCGTGATTTCTGAATTAAATCGAGAAAGTGCTGTGCATTATTTTCTTTTTCCTGTTCCATGATTTTGACTGAAGGTGCTAAGTCATAAAGTTTTTTTAATAATTAAACCATTAAGATAGTAAGCCAATAAAGACAAAGCTTAACTTTCTTACTATCTTAATGGTAAAAAAACAAATTTTAATGTTTAAAAACTAATCGCCAGCGAAGTCGTTACAAAGGTATTGGTATCGGTTGGGAGATTGTCTTTTGTAAATATTTCATCTTTACTTGAAAGATTTCTTGCCTCGATTCTAAACATTACATTATCAGTAACTAAGTAATCAAAGTTAGCTGAAAATCCGTAAGTTTTAAAACCGTTTGGAGTTCCTGTTGAAATAATAACTCCTTTTTCATCACTATAATATTCGCCACGGGCTGCAAGCTGAATTTTATCTGTTGGTTTGTATTGCAGAATCAAAACAGGCGAAAACCAGGTATCGTATTTATTGCTGTCTTTAGCCGCTTGTTGCGATCCAATATCAAAACCAGCCGTAAGATTTGTTTTGTCGCCTAGCTTAAATTGCCCGTAAAAGTTATTAAAATAACGCCATTTTTTCTCAATATCCGCTTGCTCATTTCCAACATAGGTGCTCCAGTTCAAAACTACGCTCTGCGATGGTTTATAGGTAACCTGCGTTCCAAAAGCAGGCGTTTGATTGCCTTTTACTTTCTCAATGCGTTGCCATCCATTTAAGTACATTCCGGCCAGATACCATTCTCCGGACTCAGAGGTATAACCAATTTTTACTCCCGTTTCATAATAAGGCGAGTTTTCAGCCAAAATACTTCTGCTCAGAGTCTGGCAATCTTTACCAATGGCACTTTCAAAACCTATATGAGCTGGCATGATGCCCGCATCAATCCATAAATTATGGTTTTGCGAGATCTTTACACCAACATTGGCCTCGTAAATGTTTTTCAATAAACCTTGTTCAGCGGCCATATTATATTCGGCGTAAGTTCCGGCCATTAAAGCAAAATTTCCACGAACATTATCTTTGGAATAATTCACTTTAGCCAGACCCAAATTGATGTTCACCTCATTGCTTTTATTAAAATTGTAAAAAAAGTTTGGTCGGGTATGATCATCGGGTTTTGCAAAATCATAACTATAATAAGTCTCTACATATCCCGAAAAGGTAAAGGGACTTTTTGTTTCTTCTTGCGCGTGTAAATTGCTAAAACCAAAAGCGATTAAAGCGGTAAGTATTATTTTTTTCATTTTTCTGGTATTCAATTATTTATTAGTAGATTTTTCCCCGCTATCTCTGTCGCGCGAGCGAAAGCGAACTGAGGAAGTAATTCTTTGTGTCGAACCCGACAAAAAAAGATTTTCAACTACTACGGGGCTAGGTCTTTTGGGGTAAAAAAGGGTGTTTATTATCCTAACAGGTTTTTAAAACCTGTTAGGTATTTATTGTAAGATTTGGTTATTTAAAAACGTATTACTTCAATCTATCAAGTGCAACATTCAATTCCAAAACATTAACTGTTTCAGGTCCCATAACAGCTGTGTTAATTTTAGATTCAACCAAAGCTTTTACTTTATTCTCGTCGAGTTTTCTTTCTTTAGCAACACGTTTGACCTGGATTAAAGCACCTTGTGGAGAAATATTTGGATCGAGTCCACTTCCTGAAGCGGTAACCATATCGGCAGGAATTTCTGATTTTTTCAAATAAGGATGAACAACTAAAAACGTATCGATTCTTTTTTGAACCAAAGCCAGATATTCAGCATTACTTGGTCCTTTATTACTACCTGCACTTCCGGCAGCATTATAATCAACAGCTGAAGGTCTTCCCCAGAAATAATTCGACTTATCGAATTTCTGACCAATTTTTTGGTATCCCACCACTTTTCCGTTCACCGAAATAGTTTCTCCTTTTCCATGATTTGGAGCAAATTGTGCAATTGCGTAAATGGCAAGAGGATAAATAACTGCAAAGAGAATTAAGGTAAGCAGTGTCAATTTTAATAGTGAAAATATTGTTTTCATTTTTTTATTTTTTGAGGCTCTAAGGTCCTAAGTTTCTAAGATGCTAAGGAAAAACCTTAGAACCTTAGTGACTTAGTATCTCACAAGCTTAGATTTACATAAATAGGGCAACCAACAAATCAATTAATTTAATTCCAATAAAAGGGACTATAAGTCCGCCTAGACCATAAATCAAAAGATTCCTTTTTAGAATTGCACTTGCACCAATTGGTTTGTAATCAACTCCTCTAAGTGCCAGTGGAATCAATATGGGAATGATAATGGCATTGAAAATTACTGCTGATAAAATCGCACTCTCAGGGCTGTGTAAATGCATGATGTTCAGACCTTCAAGCGCAGGAATCGCAGTAATAAAAAGAGCAGGAACAATAGCAAAATATTTCGCAACGTCATTTGCAATAGAAAAAGTAGTTAAAGTACCTCGGGTCATTAAAAGCTGTTTCCCAATTTCGATAATCTCAATTAACTTGGTTGGGTCATTATCAAGATCCACCATGTTTCCGGCCTCTTTTGCAGCCTGGGTTCCACTGTTCATGGCAACACCTACATTGGCTTGGGCAAGGGCAGGAGCATCATTGGTTCCATCGCCCATCATAGCCACTAATTTACCCAGGTTTTGCTCGTTTTTGATATAGTTCATTTTATCCTCAGGTTTCGCCTCGGCAATAAAATCATCAACACCGGCAGCCTCGGCAATAAACTTGGCCGTTAGGGGATTATCTCCGGTAACCATCACTGTTTTTACACCCATTTTTCTCAGGCGGTCAAAACGTTCTTTCATTCCCGTTTTTATGATATCCTGCAATTCGATAACACCTTGAACCTGGTCATTTTTAATTACAACTAGTGGCGTTCCTCCATTTGTAGAGATATCAATTACTTTTTGGGCAGTATCCTCAGGAAAAGAATTCCCGGCTTGTTTTGCAATGTTTTTTGCAGCATCCTGAGCCCCTTTTCTAATATTGGTTCCGTCTTTTAAAATAACTCCGGAAGTTCTGGTCTCAGCGGTAAATTTGATTAAAGTAGCACCTTCAATTGATAATTTATTGGCAGTTTCGGCTCCTGCCAGTTCCACGATACTTTTCCCTTCCGGAGTGTCATCGGCCAGTGAACTCAGTACAGCAGACTTTATAAAATCTTCCGGAGTAACACCTTTTGCTGGGTAGAAATTTGTTGCTTTTCTGTTTCCAATGGTAATGGTTCCGGTTTTATCCAAAAGAAGTACGTCGATATCTCCGGCAGTTTCAACCGCTTTTCCGGATTTTGTAATTACATTAGCTCGCAAGGCTCTGTCCATACCGGCAATACCAATTGCAGAGAGTAAACCTCCAATTGTAGTTGGAATCAAACAAACAAATAGTGCAATAAAAGCCGCAATCGTGATGGGTGCATTTGCATAGTCGGCAAACGGTTTTAGCGTAACGCACACAATCACGAAAATTAAAGTAAATGCGGCTAATAAAATAGTTAAGGCAATCTCGTTTGGTGTTTTCTGGCGGCTCGCCCCTTCAACCAGAGCAATCATTTTGTCCAAGAAACTTTCGCCAGGCTCAGAAGTTACAATTACTTTAATTTTATCAGATAGTACTTTTGTTCCTCCCGTTACTGATGATTTATCACCACCGGCTTCCCGAATCACAGGAGCACTTTCTCCTGTAATGGCGCTTTCATCAATAGTGGCCAAACCTTCGATGATTTCCCCGTCGGTTGCAATTAAATCACCGGCTTCACAAACGAAAATATCTCCTTTTTTCAATTCAGATGAACTGATGTTTTTGATTTCTCCGTTAGGCAAAATTTGTCTGGCAGGAGTTTCTTCGCGTGTTTTTCTTAAACTATCGGCTTGCGCTTTTCCTCTGGCCTCGGCAATAGCTTCAGCGAAATTGGCAAACAAAAGCGTTGCAAGTAAAATTAAAAACACAATTAGGTTATAAGTGAAACTACCCTGATCTGTTGCTCCCATTAAAATGGAAACACAAACAGCAAACATAATGGCAGTTCCTATCTCTACGGTAAACATTACCGGATTTTTGATCATCATTTTTGGATTCAGCTTCACAAAAGATTGCGCTAAGGCTTCTTTTACCTGTTTGCTTTCAAACAATGAATTGGATTTATTAGTTGTCATTTTTCTTTTATATTATTTTAAAGTAAAATATTCTGCCAATGGACCTAAAGCTAGCGCCGGGAAGAAGGATAAAGCGGCAATAATTGCGATTACGGCAAAAACCATTACACCAAAAATTGAAGTATCAGTTTTTAGGGTTCCGGCGCTTTCGGGAATGTATTTTTTATTGGCCAGTAATCCTGCGATTGCCAGTGGCCCAACGATAGGAATGAAACGGCTTAACAGAAGCACAATTCCTGTAGTGATATTCCAAAACGGATTGTTATCTCCTAAACCTTCAAAACCAGATCCGTTGTTGGCAGCGCTCGAAGTATATTCATATAACATTTCAGAGAATCCGTGATGTCCCGGGTTATTGAGCCAGCCTGTTGCATTTCCGCTAAACCAATAGCCCATTGCAGTATCATTTGCAGCAAAATAAGAAGCCAAAGCTGTACCTGATAATATTAATAAAGGGTGCAAAATGGCGATAAAAGCAGCAATTTTAACTTCCCGCGCTTCGATTTTCTTTCCTAAAAATTCAGGTGTTCGACCCACCATTAATCCGGAGATAAATACAGCCAGAATGATGAAAATATAAAAGTTTAAAATACCCACTCCACAACCTCCGTAAAACGCATTGACCATCATGGCAAGCAATTCCATAGCACCGGAAACCGGCATTGAACTATCGTGCATACTATTTACAGAACCTGTAGAAATTACAGTAGTTGCGATGCTCCAGAATCCTGAAACGGCAGGTCCAAACCGAACCTCTTTTCCTTCCATAGCCCCGGTTGCTTGGGCAATTCCCATTTTCTCGATAGCCGGATTTCCGTTCATCTCTGATATCATTGTTGGGATAACCAGCAGTAAGAATCCAACTGTCATGACCCCGAAGATTACGTAGGATAATTTTCTTTTCTTTAGATAAAAACCTAAAGCAAAAATCATAGCAAAGGGAACAATTAACTGAGACCATAATTCAACGGCATTGGTAAGATAAGTTGGGTTCTCTAGGGGATGCGCTGAGTTGGCTCCAAAGAATCCACCACCATTTGTACCTAAGTGTTTAATTGCTATAAATGCAGCAGCAGGTCCGCGGGAAACATCAACGTGATCCCCTTGTAGAGTCGTGATAGAATCTTTGCTGTCAAAATTCATTGGAGTGCCGCTAAAGGCTAAAATAGTGGCTACAATAACTGAAAGTGGCAATAAAATACGCGTACAGCTTTTAATGAAATAGTTGTAAAAATTACCTAGTTTATCTGTAGTTCTTTCTTTCATTGCAGTGAAAATCATCGCTGCAGCGGCCATTCCCACACCAGCAGAAACAAATTGCAAGAACATCAAGAACATTTGCGATAGGTAAGAAACTCCGCTTTCGCCTGAATAATGTTGTAAATTACAATTGACAACAAATGAAATGGCAGTGTTAAAGGCCAGATCCGGGCTCATAGATGGATTATTGTCAGGATTTAAAAATAATGACCCTTGAAACAATAAGACAAAAAAGCAAAGAAAGAACCAGATCATGTTGATACTTAAAAGTGCTTTTAAGTGCTCTTTCCAGTTCATTTCTTCAGTGGAATTGATACCGCTGATTTTAAAAATAAATTTTTCAATTGGATTGAAAATCGGGTCAAAGAATGTTTTATCACCCAAATAAACTTTAGCGATATATTTTCCTAATGGAATGGCTAAAACTATCGAAACGATAAAGATACTGATGACACCAAATAACTCTGTGTTCATATTTTGTTTGTTAGAAATTAAATAAAAATTTGGGTTTTTATAAAAACGCAATAAGTGTTATAAAGGCTAATGTCCAAGCCACATAAACAGATACCAACAGCGTTTTTTTTGATTGTGACTTTTTCATTTTTTTAGAATTTTTCAGGTTTAATTAATACATAAACCAAATAGCCAAAAACAGCGATGGAAATAATAAATAGTGCAGTCATGATTTAGATTTTTTCAAAGAATTCAACTGATTTAAAACAAATGGCAAAAAGCACAACAGCCAATGCGAGTAAAAGAAAAGTGATTAACATAGGTTTTAGAATTATTTAGATTATTGGATTTTAGATTTTTCAGAAGATTAACCAATTAAAGAGTTAACCCATTACACTTTATACGCCCGAGGTATTCACCTGTTTGATATATTCGGCTTTTAGCGTTTGAGGAAAAAGGTGTGAAATGTTGCAGTGACGCACTTCCATAAAAGAAGAAACTGAGAAAACGTACACATTAGAAATGGCATTTTTTGTTTCGATACTTCCATTAATAAATAGACGCTCGGCAAGTGCCAGACATTTTTTGGCACGAACGATATTACCCGAAATAATAGATTTTTTGGTGATATCGGCAAAACGTTCCGCTTGTTTGTAGATTGAAGTGACTTGATTTTTCATGAGAATGAATTTTTATGTTCTTCCCACTTATGCCAAAAGTCAGACCGAAAAGCAGCAGTATCACCTAAGGTGTTGCCAGTAAAGGAGTTGTGGTTTTATGCCAAAAATCAGGCATAAAAAAAGCCTATCAAAATGATAAGCTTTTATTGAAATGATAAGGTGTTGATTAAAATTAGTATTGGCCTTGTAATTTGGAATTTTACTTACTGTATACTGTACTCTTCCAATTTTCGATACAAAGTAGCAATCCCAATTTCAAGTAATCGCGCCGTTTCAGCCTTATTGCCTTTAGTATAGTTCAGCACTTTCTGGATATGGAGTTTCTCAACACTTTGCATAGAGAAAGCTGACATTGATTTGGTTGCTTTCTCGGGCTGATGCTGCATCTCGTATGGTAAAACATCGGAAGTTAGGGTATCTCCATTGCTTAGAATAACAGATCTTTCGATCACGTTTTTAAGCTCACGAATATTTCCCGGCCAGGAATAATGCTCTAGTTTCTGAAGAAAATCATCTGTTACATTCAGGTTCTTTTTATTTGTTTTTTCAGAGAATTGCTTCACAAAATATTGAGTAATAGGAGCAATGTCTTTTATTCTTTCGCGTAAAGGGGGAAGTGTAATCTCGAAAATATTCAAACGAAAATACAGATCCGAACGAAAACGGTGCTCTTCGCTTTCTGTTTTTAAATCTCTGTTGGTTGCCGCTATTAATCTGAAATTTGACTTTTTTGGAGTTGTATCACCAATGGGGATATACTGGCTGGTTTCTAAAACGCGCAGTAACTTGGCTTGCAGTTCAATTGGCATTTCTCCAATTTCATCCAGGAATAAAGTTCCGCCGTTGGCCTCTTCAATAAACCCTTTTTTATCCTTCAAAGCTCCTGTAAAAGCCCCTTGTTTATGACCAAAAAGTTCGCTTTCCAGAATTTCTTTGCTAAAAGTACTGCAGTTTAAGGCCACAAACGATTTACCGACGCGATTGCTGTTCTCATGAATTGCTTGCGCAAAAACTTCTTTTCCTGTCCCGGTCTCCCCGGTAAGCAAAACAGTCGAATCGGTTTTGGCTACTTTTTTGGCAAGATCAATAACTTGTTCGATTGCTTTAGATTTTCCTATAATGGTAGTAAAGGAATATTTATCGCCAATGCGCTTTTCGAGTTGTTTAACCTTTTTCTGCAAATGCGCTTTCTCGACAGCTTTGTACAAAAGCGGAATAATTTTGTCGTTATCATCACCTTTGACTATATAATCAAAAGCGCCATTTTTCATGGCCTGAACACCATCGGGGATATTTCCAAAAGCAGTTAAGAGAATAACTTCGATCAAAGGAAAACTTCCCTTTATGTTTTGCAGAAAATCAACCCCGTTTCCGTCAGGTAATTTTACATCACATAAAACAACATCAATATCGGTTTGCTCGAGTTTTTTAAAACCTGATTTTAAATCTTTGGCCTCAAAAACTTCAAAGCCTTCTGATTTTATAATACGTGCCAATAGACTTCTGAGTTTTTCTTCGTCGTCTATAATTAAAATTTTATGTGTCATTTGAGGAAAAAGGCTAGGATCGAAATTTATTTTTGAGATACAAATTTAGGCTTTAAATCATTCAACTTTTTTGATCGATGGCAAATTCTTGCAAAAAATAATTTTAAGCTCATAAAGTTATAAAATTAAGTTTTAAGCTACCTGGTGGCCATATTTAAATTATACTTATAACAGCATTAAAACATTTAACACTGATAAATTTTATAATTCTCTTAACATGAAAAAATTCAAGCTTTGTATCAAATGAAGTAATTTTGCATAAAAGCTACATTATATATGAAAGACTCAATTTCAATCTCAATATTAGAATTAGCTATCATTACACAAGATAGCAACGCCTCTGAAACATTTCAAAAAACAAAAGAAATCGCTCAACTAGCAGACAACTTAGGCTATAAGCGTTTCTGGCTCGCTGAACATCACAATATGGCGCACGTTGCCAGTTCGGCAACAGTAGTCTTAATTGGCTATATTGCCGGTCAGACAAAAGACATACGAGTAGGGTCAGGGGGAATCATGCTGCCCAATCACTCTCCTTTAGTAGTAGCCGAGCAATTCGGAACACTAGAGACGCTTTATCCCAACCGAATCGATTTAGGATTAGGAAGAGCGCCGGGCACAGATCAGCCCACTGCCGAGGCGATCCGAAAAGACTTTTTTGAACAGGCGCAACGCTTTCCTCAAAACGTAACCAAACTTCAGGATTATTTTTCTTCTGAAAACGCCACAGCAAAAGTAAGGGCATTTCCAGCCGAAGGAACAAATGTTCCCATCTGGATTCTGGGATCAAGTACAGAGAGCGCCGCCCTTGCCGCAGCTTACGGATTGCCTTATGCCTTTGCCGGACATTTTGCGCCACGCCAAATGATACAGGCCTTTGAGTTCTACCGCGAAAACTTCCAGCCTTCGGAATTTTTAGACAAACCCAAAACAATGGCTTGTGTTAATATCATTGCGGCCGACACCAATGAAGAAGCTGAAAGACTATCTACAAGTTTGTATCAAATGTTTCTCAATTTAATTCGAGGTGATCGTAAAGGTCTACAGCCACCCGTAGATTCATTAGATGATATTATGAGCGAGGAAGAACGCTTTCATGTCAATCAAATGACTGCATGTACTTTTACAGGAGATAAAGAACAACTAATAAGAGATCTTAAAAAGTTCATTGACTATGCGCGCGTAGATGAGCTAATGGCAACAGGTCCAATTTTCGATCATCAGGCCAAGCTTAAAAGCATCCACATTACAAAAGAGGTAATAGATAGTATAAATGCTATATAAGCATAGTTCTTTATTGCTTATATATAAGGTAAGATCTGAGTTCAACAAACCCGGCAGTTTTAAATCCTGTCGGGTTTGTTTTTGATACATATATAGAAAAGAGCTACTCAGCTGGCAAAGGTGAAGCTTTTGGGAATCTGAACAGAAGACCCGGAGCGGGTCAGGGAATTTACAATATTGGAATTCTCATAAGTCTTGGAGGTAAAAACACTTAAAAAACAGTCCAAGTCGCCTAATGCTGGCCGGGATCAAAAAACTTTGCCTTGTAAAAACCACCCAACCAGCCATTTATAAAAAAT